>JAISTA010000217.1 GCA_031272845.1 Oscillospiraceae bacterium | reverse complement strand
TGGGGAGACAACCTGTCTGCGGTGACGGCACGCCGCATTCTTGCAACGCTGGCAGACTGCGATTTTCACGTAATACTCACGTCCAAGACAGGCTCGACGCTTGAGACGCTCGCCGCGTTTCGCTGTGTTCTGCCGCTCCTGGAGAAGAAGTACGGCGCCCGCTTTGCCGAGAGGATCACCGTAATCTCCGAGCCGGACACGCGGCTGCACAGCTTTGCGCGGGAATCGGGAGCCGGATTTTTTGAGTTCCCGAAAAACGTAGGCGGGCGGTACAGCGTATTGTGCCCGTCAGGTTTGCTGCCGGCGGCAGTGTGCGGCGTCGACGTGCGCGCGCTGCTCTGCGGTGCGCGTGTGCAGACCGAACGCACAGACGACGCGCTGCGGTTTGCGCGTGGACGCGTGGCGCTGTTCAAGAAGGGCTATACAAACGAGATCCTCGCCTGTTTTGAGCCGGAATTCGCGCTTTTCGGCGACTGGTGGCGGCAGCTTTTCGGCGAAAGCGAGGGCAAAAACGGCGGCGGCGCATACCCCTCCTGCGTCACCTACACGCGAGACCTGCACTCAGTCGGCCAGTACGTGCAGGACGGTGTTCGCAACCTGTACGAGACGTTTGTACTGTTCGAGCAGCCGGAAAAAGCCGCCGAAATCCCACAAAACACCGCGTTTTCAGACGGACTTGACGCGCTGAACGGCAAAACGCTCCCGCAGCTGAATAAAATCGCGGCCGATTCCGTTATGGACGCGCACAAGGCCGGAGGAGTGCCGGTGCTGGCGGTAACACTCCCGGATTATTCGGAGAAATCGGCGGGCGCGTTTATTGTATTTATGGAAATCGCGGCCGCCGCGTCGTGCTTTTTGGTCGGCGTAGACCCGTTCGACCAGCCGGGCGTGGAGGAGTATAAGAAGAGGATCAAGGCGGGGCTGGAGTAGGGGGGGCTAGCTAATAAACTCGCCGTCCGCGTTATACAGCGCACCGAACCTGTCTCGCTGTATGTCAACTGACAGCTTGGCGTTTTTTGCCGCCGTTTCCGCGTAATGCTCCGTCAAAAGCGCGGATTGCAGACTGCGCTGCCGCAGCTTGTTGCCCTCGTCAGCGCTTTCTTGCAGCTGCGACATTGATTGTGAAAGTTCCAGCGACATTGACGACATTGACTGAGAAAGCTCTCCCATATACATAGCGTTGCGATTGCTTGCTTCTGTAATCGCGTTGTACAGCACATACTGATTCTCGCGAAGCTGTGCGGATAAATTGGAAAATCCGTCTTGAACTAATGTACCAATATTTTGAAGCGTCACTACTATACGCGCCTGCCGAAGCTCTGCTTCAAAAAGATTATACGCTCCGTTACTGCCCTTTAGCGTTTCAACTCTTCCGCTGGCGAAATACTCCAAAAATGACGACAGCGCCACAAGGTTGCGATATTTCGAGAAGATGACATTAGAGGAATATAACCGATCTAACACCTTCTGCTGCTCAGATATATGCGCTTGGGTCGATGCGATTTGCTCAGCTAACGCGGCACATTTGGTCTTGTACAATTCTGATGCTTCCTTAAAATCCTGTTCAGCTTGTGCCAGGTTTTTCTCGTGTTTCGCGTAATCCGTCTCGTATTTCGCGTAATCCGTTTTGTATTGTTTGTCAAGCTCGTCTTGCCTTAAGAGAGTAAGATCATCCAACTTCTCGGAAACTCTTTTTTCGATGTTATCGTTTTTGAATGCTGATGCAATTTTGCGGCTACATATAATACTTAATATAAATAGCACAAAACACACAACAAGGTCTGCTTTTTTGGTTAGAGCCAGCACGATTGGCAAAAACGGAATAATGGTGCATAGCGGTAAAGCGAATCGAAACGACGCATCACTGCCCCTGGCTGGTATCCAGGGTTGGCGGCTGACTTCGGCTTTTATACGTTCTCGATTTTGGTTAGCGATTATCTTTCTTACAGCAGCACTATCGGGTTTGTTTGGGGGAGTAGGCGGGGCATATACGCGCTTCTGCGGTGCGACGAAAATATGACTCGAATTCTGCGACGGGACAAGCATTTGGTGTTTTTCCTCAAGCCGCCGTTTAAGGTCGTCCGATGCCAAAATCTCGCTCTCCAGGCGGACAGCTTCGGATAGGTAGGCGATTAATTCTTTTGTTTGCATATGTAAATTCTCCGGTTTGTGTGTTTTCGGGCTTCTATATCAGCGCAAAATTATCTTTGTCAAGACAAAGATAAGATACCATGGTATCTTAAAAAGGATTCATTGAACCGAAAATTTTCTTTCGGAGATTTTCCCTAAATTTCCCTGTTGACATTCCTCTTTCACTTTGATATAATCTATAAGCTTGATGTTTATCGCCTGTTTTTGCGCAGTCAATAGCCAAACCGCCGCGCGCGGCGGATAAACGCGGGCATTTACAGAATATAACCCGCTTTTTGCGGTTTTACGGAGGAAACTGATAGATGGCAGTTCCAAAATCAAAAGTATCGAAGCAGCGCCGCGACAAACGCCGCTCTTCTGTGTGGAAGCTCACGGCTCCCAACCTCTCAAAGTGCCCGGAATGCGGAGAACTCCGTGTTTCTCACCGCGTCTGCCCGAAATGCGGCAAGTACAATAAACGCGAGGTCGTCGCGGCGGCTGAATAAGCAAGCCTGAAAAATCTCTGCGGTGAAGGGATTTGCTGAAAATCCGTGACATTTCGCAGCGCACGGCGGCGGTGTGTTCGCCGCCGCAAAAAAGTTCTTGACAAGCGCGCCTGATTTGATTATAATGTAAATACTTTTGTCGGTTGTCGGTTTGGATTGCGCCGAGGTTTTTCTTTTGGAGAAGTACTCAAGAGGCCGAAGAGGGTGGTTTGCTAAACCGCTAGGGGGGTGAATGCTCCCGCTCGGGTTCGAATCCCGACTTCTCCGCCAAAAGCGGCAGTTTTGCGGCCTTGCCCGCAGCTGTTGTTTTACATGCCGCAAAATAAAAATACCTGCGCCGGTATGGCCCAGTAGTTCAGTTGGTTAGAACGCCAGCCTGTCACGCTGGAGGTCGACGGTTCGAGCCCGTTCTGGGTCGCCAAAGCTTATTGCGCAGGTATTTGTTTTGCGGTTTCGCCGAAAAGGCAGCGCCGTGCGGACGCAAAAATATACGCAAAGCTAATACCTGTGCCTCTGTAGCTCAGTTGGTAGAGCAGAGGACTGAAAATCCTCGTGTCGTTGGTTCGATTCCGACCGGAGGCACCAAGTAAGAAGCCCCCGCCGGGGCTTTTTGCAATAATATTCGTTTTGTCAGGCAGAAAAAACGCTTTCGGCGTGAAACGGCTGCGGGCAGAGGAAAGTTTTTTTGCCGCAATACAAGTAAATATGCCGCTGTGATGGAATGGTAGACGTGATGGACTCAAAATCCATTGTTGGCAACAACGTGTCGGTTCGAGTCCGACCAGCGGCACCAAACTTGCCATATCGGGCAAGAGTGAAGAGATAAAAGTGAAAAGAGAAGAGAAAAGGTGTGCTTCGCACAATGAATAAAGGCAAGTTTGTACTTTTCACTCTTCACTATCTACCCCCCCCCGCAGGCAGAACGCAGTTTTTTCGTCGAGCCCTTACAGAGCATCCGCACAGGCCTTGGTTTGTGCGGACTTTTGCTAAATGAAGCCGCACGAGAGTTAGGTTATTGGAATCGCATAATCCAAAGCAGGAGCAGAAAAATGAGCGGATTCAAAACAGTGTCGGGCGTTTCGGTTCCGAGTCTTGACGGAATTCACGAGTGCTACGAGGTGCGGCACGCGGAGTATCCGGCGCGGAGGCATAATTCTTTCGTCGTCAACATCAGTGCCGAGCATTTGCGTCCGATTTTGCAGGCTTTTTGCGAGCAACTGGACGAGCCTTGCTTTTTCATTTTAGAGATGGGCACAAACGCTAGTGTTGAAAGTGAACTGCGGCAAAACCCGACCGACCCGCTGCATAAGGATGTATTTTACAGAGACGGATACACAAGAGCGGAGCTGCTTTCTTTGCTTGATACCTACGGCGAGCTGCTGTTAAACGACGGTATGAGCCAATTCGGCTTTGCTTCTCACGTCACGCACGACGAAATATATGTCGGCAAATACAAAATAGTTAATATATTTTCCGCAGACGAACTCCGTTACAAACAGTTCCTCAGTAATTTTCATATCCCGCAGGAGGACTGCGTCAAAACCGTTTGGAGTAACTTTTCCCGCGAGACGCCGGGAGAATGCCGCCTTGTTACAGTCAACGGAATGACGATTTATGATATGGCTGATGCTCTCAAGACGGACGGCTTGTACTTTGCGGAGTGCCGCGAGGAACCCTAACGGCTATCGACTGCGCTGCGGCAGTTGGCTGAATCATAAATTTTATTTCACAAGGAGCCCCCCCCTATGACAAACGCAAGCAAGCTTATCGCCCTGGACTGCGGCTCGATGTATGTCGACGAGTCGTCCCTTGTCGCGGGAATCCACAACGGCACATACCGCAACCAAACGCCGCGCGCCGAATGGGTGCGTATTCCGGTCTGCGCGTACCTTGTGCGGACGGCGGACGGCCTGATTCTCTATGACGCGGGCTGCCACGAGCGTGAGGCGGCAGTCCCCGACGGCGCGGACACGCCGTCCCCTTATGTCTTTTCTCCCGGACAGCTTTTGCCGGAGCGGCTGGCGCAGCACGGAGTTTCGCCTGACGAGGTTCGGTTTGTTGTAATTTCGCACCTGCACTGCGACCATGCGGGGTATCTGCACTTGTTCAAAAACGCGCAAATCGTCGTCAGCGACGCGGAGTTCACCGGAGCAATGCGGCAGTACGGACTGCGCGGCTTCGGTGCGGGGCCGTATAAAACTGAGGACTTTGACGCGTTTTTGCACGCGGGCTTAAGCTGGCGGCTTCTGGCGGACGGCGAGACCGAGTACGAGCTTGTGCCGGGCGTGACGGCGGTGAATTTCGGTTCCGGACACGCCTTCGGTATGACCGGACTGCACATAGAGCTGCCGCAAGCAGGCGGCTTCCTGCTCTGTGCCGACGCGCTGTACCGCGCGGACAACCTCGGCCCTCCCGTGCGCGTTCCGGGGCTGGTGTACGACTCAATCGGTTACACGCGCTCTGCGGAATTCATCGCGCGGTACGCCAAAAAGCGAAACGCTAGAATAATCTTCGGCCACGACCAGGAGCAATTTGACGAGCTGCTCGCCGAGGGCGGCGAGTGGAGCTAAGCGGCAGCAAGCTCGGTTAAAGCGGTGCACCTTGCTGTGCGCCGCTTGTTTTTTGTCCGCCGCCCGGACTGTCGAACGATTTGTAGCTGATTAACTTCAAAAATTGGTTCAGATTAGCGAGCATATTTTCAAAGTCCGGCGGCGCAGGTTTGCTGACGCAAATTAAGGCGGAGGGTGAAAAAATCGAAAAATATGCCGCAAATGTGTGCCGGTTTTGGGGTTAATCGACTTTAGGTGTTGACATCCTTTTGTAATGTGATAAAATACTGATATAATAAAGATGGTCAGTCAACTGACTTTACATCAGGATAAGCTACTATGAGAAAAATAATTCCGGCGGTTCTCGCGGCGGCGCTTGTCGTAACGGCAGGCGCAAGCAGTCCGCCTCCTCCTGCGGCGCCCTCGCCGGAGCCCCTTGC
>JAISTA010000135.1 GCA_031272845.1 Oscillospiraceae bacterium | reverse complement strand
CTCTACACAAAAAACGACAAGCCCGCCGGCCTTGTCACAAACATACAGAAGTACACGATCCACGACGGACCCGGCATCCGCACCGAGGTTTTCTTTTCCGGCTGCTCGCTTTCGTGTATCTGGTGCTCGAACCCTGAGACTATCGCGCCCGGCCGAAAATTCGGCATATACCCGAATAAGTGCATCGGACGCGGCAAATGCAGCTGGTGCGTCAAGGCCTGTCCTATCGGCGGAACGCCCATTTTGTTCGACGGCGAGGGCGTGTTGTCCGGCATTTCGCCCGCTGCCCAATGCGCGGACTGCTTTCGCTGCGCGGACGACTGTCCGTCACGCGCGATAAAGGTCTGGGGCGAGCTGTACACCGTTTCGGAGCTGATGGAAATCATCCGGCAGGACAGGAGCTTTTATGACCGCACGGGCGGCGGCGTTACGCTTTCCGGCGGGGAGGTTCTGCTTCAGGCGGAGTTTGCCGAGGCGCTGCTTGCGGCCTGCCGTGCGGAAAACATCAACACCTGCGTTGAGTCTGCGCTGTTTGTGCCGTGGGAGACCGCCGAACGCGTTTTTGCGCTTGCGGATCTTGTCATAACCGACATCAAGCATATGGACAGCGCGGCGCACGTGAAAATCACCGGCGCGGGCAATGAGCTGATACTTGAGAACATCAAAAAAACCGTGCAAACGGGCAAAAAGCTTGTTATACGAACGCCTGTTGTTATCGGCTACAACGCGGATGAGCGGAATATCCGCGCGACGGCGGAGTTTATACGGGATCAGCTTGGCGGACAAATTGTCGCGTGGCAGCTTTTGCCTTACCGCAAAATGGGTACCGAAAAATATGACAGTCTTATGCAGCCATATCCGCTGGAGGACTACACGCCGCCGGAGCGCGAGGAGTGGGAGGCGAATTTGCGCGCGCTGACCGAGATGGTGCAGACGGAATACGGCCTGCCGGTCGTCGCGGGGTCGTCAGAAAAGCTGAAGCTGTAGTGCTTTTGGCGGCAAAATTGCCGGAGCTTCAACGAAAATTTTAGCGGACTATCCGGGATTCGCCGGAGGGCAGGGCTATGGACATCACAGAAATACTTAAACAATTTCAAAACGGGTCGCTTTCGCTGCGCGAGGCCGAGAGCGCGATAAAATCCGGAGTCGCGCCCGATTTGGGGTACGCAAAGCCGGATTTGCTGCGCCGCGAGACCTCCGGTGCGGACGAGGTCATATACTGCGAGGGCAAGACGAAGGAGCAGGTTCTAGGAATAATGCAAAGCCTGCTTGAGCAGACAAGCTCCGGCGTTTTGGCGACGCGCGCCGCTCGTGAAACGTTCGATTACGTCGCGCAGGCGGTGCCGTTTGCGCAGTATAACGAGCTGGCGCGGGTTATAACCGCAATCCCGCCGGGCGCGGAAAAAAACGAGCTTTCAGGCAGCGCGGTCGTTCTCACGGCCGGCACAAGCGACATTCCGGTCGCGGAGGAAGCGGCGGAGACGCTTGAATTTCTCGGAGCCTCGGTCACGCGCATTTTTGATGCGGGCGTCGCCGGAATTCACAGGCTCCTGCGGCACACGGACGCGCTCAGGCAGTGCGACGTGCTGATTGTCGCGGCCGGAATGGAGGGCGCGCTGCCCTCCGTTGCGGGGGGGCTGACGGCAAAGCCGGTTATCGCCGTGCCGACATCTGTGGGCTACGGCGCGTCCTTCGGCGGAATTACGGCGCTGCTTGCTATGCTGAACTCCTGCGCGTCAGGCGTTACGGTTGTGAACATAGACAACGGCTTCGGCGCGGCCTACGCGGCGTTCCGGATACTCCGGGGGAGGGGGTAGGGATGCACTATGACACGCAAGGTTACCTTAGCGCCGTATGACCTCGCGGCAGACCGCGTATTCCTCACAGCGTCGCGGCTTAGAAGGGGGAGCCGATTACGGCAGAGTGCGGTTTTTCTTTATCGCACCGGAGTATCGCAATCGCGGACTCAGTGGGCAGCTCATAGCCCGCGCCGCGAATTGGTGCGGTGAGCAGAGCTTGAAAATGCTTACGCTCAATACCGCAAAAGACAATTATCAGGTGCAAAAATGCTATGAGAAGAACGGATTTGTTCGGTTTACGCAAATTGACACAGAAAATGAACTCGGATATGTGAAAAAGATAGAATAACAGTGCCGGACGCAGGAATTTTACCCTGCGTCCGGCATTTGGCTTAGTATTGGAAGTCCTTGCTTTCCCTTTACCCCAATCTATTCAAGCCACTGAATAAAGGCGGTTTTGTCGTTTTGATTATACCCCGCGTTTCGGTAAAAGTTCAGTGTGCTTTCTTTTTTTGATCCGGTTGTCAGCGATATTTTATAGCAATGCTCGCTCCGGGCAATATCCCGCGCGGCGTTCAGCAGCTGTGTTGCGCAGCCGTTGCCGCGAAAATCCTGACGCGTGATAACATTTTCGACAATCGCGTAGGGACGCTGCCCGTGCGTCAGATTGGGTATTACAATCACGACACAGGAGCTGACAACATGCTCATCTACTGTGCCGACCAAAACGTGGTAACCGGCAAGAGCGAGAATTTCGCGCCATTTATCCAGCGCGCTGTCTGTGATTTCTGCGGGTTCGCCCTCGTGCAGCTGCGCGTAAAGCTCCAGCAGCTCCGGCAAGTCCGAGAGCCGCGCCTGTCTGATATGCATATTATCTCCTTCTGGTTGCGGGAGGCGCCCCACGTTAGTATGTTTTAATCAAAATGGGCATAACCGCGAAATCCCGATACCAAACAGGTTTCGGGAATATCAAAAATAAAATTCGAAGCTGTCATGTTACACAAAGTGCCGCCAACGGACAAGACGCGGCGTTTTTGTTGGGAGACCTTAACTTCAGACTCACCTTGGCCGGAAGCTGAAAGACCGGCTATAAAATGTCAGGGCAAATTCAAGTGTAAGCACACCCTGAATAGCTGCACCGAAAAGCGGCGGTGTCACCGCGCTGACACTAGTGTGCACACCGGCAGTACAGACGGACGCCTGCGCGGGTTCTTGCCGCAGCCGCTACAACCAGCCCCTCACAAGCACCGCGAACACCGGCAGCGTTACGATCGAGCATAGCGTCGTCAGCGATACGACCCGCGACGAGCATTCTGTATCGCGGCCGAACATTTGCGCGAACATTGACGTTATCGCGGCTGTCGGCGTTGCGCACAGCAACACTACGGTTGCGTACACAATGGGCGGAAGGCTGAGCGGCAGGAGGAGCAACGCGAGCGCTCCGGGAAAGACGACGAGCTTCAGCAGCGCGGCGAGGTACAGCGATTTTTCGCGGAATAGTCCGAGAATGTCCGCGTCCGCCATCTGTGCGCCGATTACGACCATCGCGAGCGGCGTGTTCATTGACGCGAGGTTAGACGAAGCGGCGGCGATTGGGCGCGGGAGCGTGATTTTCAGCGAAAACAGCGCGATTCCGACCGCAAAGCCGATAATCCCCGGGTTCAGAAACGTCTTTTTAAGGCTTGGGCGGCCGCCGACTATGGCAATACCGGCAGTCCACTGCATAACGCCGACAAACACAAGCATAACAGAGGCCGGAAGCGCCGATTCAGGTCCCAAAACCGCCGCCGCGAGCGGTATTCCCATAAAGGCGTTGTTCATATACACCGAGCCGAAGCGCAGAACGCTCCGCGTTTCAGGCTCTTTTTTTCTGTAAAAAAGCAATGCGACAGGTATCGCGGCTGCAAAGTAAACCGCTCCGGCGGCGGCAGTCACGCCCATTTGCGAGAGCAGCTCCGCGCTGCGCTCAACCTGCATTGCGTTCACCATGAGGCACGGTGTTACGACGTAGAGCAGCAGAAAGGTTATCGCGGGCAGAACCTCGCTCGGCAGCTTTTTGATTTTGCGCAGCAGAAAGCCGACCGCCATCATTAAAAACAGCGTCGCGACGTCTCCTGAAACTGACAGCATATTTTGCAGCAAAACAAAGGCTCCTTAAGCGAAAATCAGCGCGGTGCGGAATCGCTCTTTTTTTGAGAGACCGCTTTTTTGACGATCACCCTGAACAGGTTTATCGAAAGCACGGCCGACAGCACCCCGACGACGATGCCGCCGAGAATATCACTCGGCCAGTGAACGAACAGATACAGGCGCGAAAACGCGATAAGCGCGGCGAGAATGAACGCC
>JAISTA010000047.1 GCA_031272845.1 Oscillospiraceae bacterium | reverse complement strand
GGTGTTTTTGCTTAATCCATATTCTGCCCCGCCGATTACTCCGTTCTCAGCGCTACCACGGGGTCTTTTCTTGCCGCGACGCCTGACGGAATCAGTCCCGCGAGCAGCGTCAGCACTGTGCTTATGAGTATCAGCGCTGCGGCTCCGATAAAGGGCAGGCTTGCAACGCCGGATATATCCGTCAGGTTCTTTATTATTATATTCGCCGGGATACACAGCAGCGCCGTTACCAGCACGCCGAGCAGCCCCGCCGCAAAGCCGACAGTAATCGTCTCGGCGTTGAACACACGCGAAATGTCCTTTTTAGAAGCGCCCATCGCGCGCAGAACGCCGATCTCGCGCGTTCTTTCAAGCACGCTGATGTAAGTGATGATTCCGATCATGATTGAGGAAACCACAAGCGAGATTGAGACAAACGCGATTAGAATATAGCTGATTGCGTTGATAACCGTCGTGATGGACGACATCAGAAGCCCGACAAAGTCGGTGTAAACAAGCTCTGTGCCCTCTTCCCTATCCTTGTTGTACTCGCCTATAAATTTAATTACAGCGTCCTTGTTCTCAAAGCTCGACGGATAGATGTTTATCGCCGCCGGCCTGTCCTTTTCAACAACGCCGAAAGCCTCAAGGTTGCCCTCATATGTGGCAGAGGTCGTGGCCTGCTTCATCATCATATTGATTGCGGAAAGCTTTTGCTCGTCCGTCATGCTCGCCTGCTCCAGTTGAGCGACAACTCCGAGAAGCTGCTGTTTTTCCGCCTCAGGAAGCGTCTCGGCAAACGCGGCGAACTCGTCCGGCGACTTAAATTCCGGTGCGTTGTTTTTGTCAAAGTCAATCCCTGTCAAAACGTCTGTTTCAGGAGCCGCTAGCTGCTCCTTTACGAGCTGCGACGCGTTCGTGTAGCCGATAATGAAGTCAGAAAGCGCGGCTGTATAGCCGATGAACGTCTGGTTTGCAACCGCAGCCGCGTCCTCTGACGGGCGGAGAATGCCTACTATCTTTATTTTTGTTGCTGTCTGAGCCGCCTGCAAAACGTAAGCCGCGTCGTCTCCCCGATACTGCCAGACGCCCTCAACCTGCTCGTATAAATCTACGGGCAGCACAAGCGAAAACTCAAGACCGATAATTTCGCTGTAGGCAAGCTCCGAATTTTCAGCGTCAACCTCTCCTTCGCCTTTTAACATCGCGTCGCGCAGCGCGACAAGCTCGTCCTCTCCCTTTATTCCGAGAGCGTACAGCATAAGATCGGCAATTGAGTTGCTCTCGTCAACCACGAGTACCGCCTCATTGTAGGCTGCGGGCATTGTTCCGGAAATAACGTCATACTGCGTCTCGAGGTATTCCTCGTTCGGAATGAGCTGCTGCCACATATCCTGATTGCCCATCATACCGGACATTAAACTGCCGCCGGAGGCCATACTGTCCGCCTGATCGCCGTAAAACACCTTCGTCATCTGTGACGGGTTGACCTGATTCAGCTTTCCGTCCGGCATAAAGCTGTAAAGGTTCATCGGAACGTCGTAGGTGTAGGAAATCGCGGTTGTAATGTCTTTAAGCTCGGTCTCATGCTCTTCAATATAGGCCTTGAAGCTCTTTAAGTCGTTTTGCTTGACCTGATTTGTAAATGCCTTCATCATTCTGGCCATAAATGCGTGCGCGTAAACCCTGTCAAGCGGCTTGTCGGCGTTCGTCTCCTGCTCCCGCTGCTCACCCATAAAGCTCTGCATAAGCGACGCCGTGTCAAGGCTCTGCTTTTCAATAGTAATCGGAAACGACGACAGCGTGTCGCGCTCGACATTCGCGATATATCCGTTCAGACCCGAGGACAGCGCGAGAATTAGCGCAATACCGATAATTCCGATACTTCCGGCAAAGGCCGTGAGGATCGTTCTCGTCTTTTTGGTCAAAAGGTTTTTGAGTGACAGGCCGAACGCCGTCAGCATATTCATATGCGTGCTGCGGAACTGAACCTTTGACTCTCCGTCCGAATCTCCCTCGTGCGGGTTCGTGTCGGAAATAACTCTGCCGTCGAGCAATCGCACAATGCGCGTTGAGTATTCGTTCGCAAGGTCCGGATTGTGCGTGACCATAATAACAAGGCGGTCCTTTGCGATGTTCTTTAACAGCTGCATAACAGAAACGCTTGTGTCCGTATCGAGCGCGCCCGTAGGCTCGTCCGCCAGCAGAATATCCGGATCGTTAATGAGCGCCCGCGCAATCGCGACGCGCTGCGCCTGACCGCCTGAGAGCTGATTCGGCTTTTTGTGCAGCTGGTCTCCGAGGCCTACGTCAATCAAAACCTGCTTTGCGCGCGCACGCCTTTCCGCGCGCGAAACGCCCGACAGCGTCAGCGCAAGCTCGACGTTTGAGATGACTGACTGGTGCGGGATAAGATTGTAGTTTTGGAACACAAAGCCGATTGAGTTGTTGCGGTAAGCGTCCCAGTCCTTGTCGCGGAAGTTTTTGGTCGAGCGGCCGGATATTACAAGGTCTCCGTCCGTAAAATGATCAAGTCCGCCGATTATGTTCAGCAGCGTCGTTTTACCGCAGCCCGAGGGGCCGAGGACAGACACAAACTCGCTCTTTCTGAAATTAATCGACACTCCGCGCAGCGCGGTTACAACATTATCGCCCTGTCCGTAGGTTTTCACTAAATTCTGCAGTTTCAGCATACAATAAGCCTCTTTATATATTTTGCGACAACAAAAAACCGCGTTTCGGCTTAATGTTATGCTTTATATTATCAATAAATCCTCTGCGATATATGAATAATTTGCAAATAATAATAGACAAAAGTATTAATACTTTCGCACAGCAGCTAAAACCGCGCGGTGCGGCGCACCAATCCTGCCCGCACAGCATATACTGACCCAAATCGGCGGCGGCGGAAAAACGCTCCGCCGTGAGTTTGAGGTAGGCTTATGGTAAGATACAGACGAAGAATATCGGGCGGCGTACTGATTACTGCGGGAATCGTCCTGATAGCCGCGACCGCGCTTCCGGCTGTGTGCTGGGTGTTTGCCGGCGGCGTTATTCTGATTGCGGTCGGCTGCCGCGTTGTTTCGCATACCTGCAGACATTATTAGCTTCAGGAGATAAGAAAACTATGAGATTTGTTGTTATCCGTCTGCCGCACTTCGGAAAGAAAAAGCGCTCAAAACGCAGCAAAAAATAGCTGCACACCGCAAAGAGGAGGCCGATTATCGGCCTCCTCTTTGTATAGTCCTTCTAACTGAAAAGGTTCCCGGATTTGCGAGGATATTTTTCAGATTGCCAGGAGAGGTGCGCAGGCGTGTTGTAACCCGGCAAGGACGACACAGCAATGCGGAAAATTTCCGCCGAGCCGAGACGCTTTTCAGGTAGAAGGACTATAATATATCCGCAAGCTGCAAAAGGTCTATATTCAGCGCGCCCGCTTTCCTGTGCGCACGCTCCAGAGAATACGCATTGAGTTACCCGTGAGCAAAAGCGCAACGCCGACATCCGCGATAACTGCCGTCCACATAGCGGCGATTCCGAGGACTCCGAGCACAAGCACGGCGGCCTTGACGGCAAGCGCAAAGGCAATGTTCGCCGCCGCTGTGTTTTTTGTGCGGCGGGCAAGCTTCATCGCGGCCGGAATGCTGCTCAAATTGTCTCCCAGCAGCACAATGTCAGAGGCCTCAATCGCGGCGTCGCGTCCCAGTCCGCCCATTGCGATACCAATATCGGCCGCGACGAGAACCGGCGCGTCGTTTATTCCGTCTCCGACAAAGGCGACCGTGCCGCTTTGCTTTAGTTCTTTAACAATTTGCAGCTTGTCCTGCGGCAAAAGCTCAGCAAAGCGGTTTTCGATACCGAGACGCTCCGCCGCCGCGCTGACCGCCTCCTTTTTGTCCCCTGACAGAACGGTAAACCGCCTAACGCCGAGCGCGGTCAGCGTCTCAAGCGCGGGCTTCGCCTCCT
>JAISTA010000111.1 GCA_031272845.1 Oscillospiraceae bacterium | reverse complement strand
TTTTTTATGCCGGACAGGCGCAGGTGCTGCAAGTAGGATTGTACCCACACAATGACAAGTGCGGTGCAGCGTCCGAACGCTTCCGCACCGCCGCACGCAGGGGCGAAGCCTGACCGGGGCTAAAGACTTAGGTTAGGCTGCATGTTGTGGCGGACTGCGGTGGGGTGCCAACCGGAAGGACGGTACTGCTACGATCGCTGCCGCACGTTGTGCTGGAGATTGGTGCGTCTCCCGGCGCGGCAGGTGTTGTTGTGGTAGAGGGTGCGCGCTTGCGTTGTGGTTGCTTCCCCCGTTACCGCAACGTTTCCGTAGGGGACGGCGTCCTCGACGTCCCTACCTTTTGTTTACCGCTGGAATTTGCGTAAAACGGTGTTGCCGTACGGCATTGGTGCGGCTGGGTACGTCCGTCTGTCTCCGCGCTTTGCGCGTTGGGACACGCGGGTGCGGTGATTGTGGCGGGAGTTCGGGCGGTTGTGTTTTGTAGGGGATGCTGCCTTCAGCGGCTCGTTCCCGAAACTATGGCTTTGTTGTCTTAAAATCACCGAAACCGAACAATATACGTGCTGAATGCCGATACCGCGGCATTTGTGCTTAAAAATACCTATAACCAAAATGACAGTTCGCAACATCCTGTCAATAAACAAAACTAAGGAGCCTTACAATGCTTAATGTTAAGCACAAAACCCGCGCGCTGACAATGTCGGCGCTCGTTATCGCAATGTACGCTGCGGTAATGTTCGCGACGCAGAAATTCGCCTTTATGCAATACCAAATTCGCCTTGCGACCTCGCTGTACTGCCTTTCCTACTTGTTTCCGTTTCTCATCCTGCCGCTTGGGCTGTCCAATTTTCTGAGCAACGCCCTTTTCGGCGGACTCGGACTGCCCGACATGCTGGGCGGCGGAATTGTCGGGATTCTGACAGCCGGGGCCGTTTTTTTAATCCGAAAATTCCGTATGCCAAAGCTGCTTATAATCCCGGCAATCACGCTGATACCCGGGCTCGGCGCACCGATATGGCTCTCGCCGATTCTTGGCGTGCCGTACGGCATTCTCGCCCTTAGCGTATGTATCGGCCAACTCGTTCCGGCAGTTCTGGGGTATTTGATAATAATATGGCTCGAGCCGCTTGGGCTCAACGAAAAATACATTGCGGGAGGAAAAACCAATGACCGAAAATAATGACGAGCTGACGCTTCTCGGCAGCGGCGCGACCAAATATCCGGCGGCATACTGCCCGGAAATACTCGAGACCTTCGAAAACCGTCACCCTGATATGGACTACATGGTGCGCTTTAACTGCCCGGAGTTCACCAGCCTGTGCCCGATAACGGGTCAGCCGGACTTTGCGGCGATTTACATCAACTACATCCCGAATATAAGGATGGTCGAGAGCAAATCGCTCAAGCTGTATCTGTTCGGCTACCGCAACCACGGCGACTTTCACGAAAACTGCGTAAACACGATTCTGAAGGATCTGCGAAAGCTGATGGAGCCGAAGTTTATTGAGGTCCTCGGGAAATTTACGCCTAGAGGCGGAATTGCGATAGTGCCCTATTCCAATTGGGGTCAGCCTGGGACAAGGTTCGAGGAAATGGCTGAGTTTAGGCTTAAAAACCATGACCTTAGGATGGAGTAGGGGGCGGTGCCCGTAGTTTTGCTGAGCTTGCGCCGATTTGTTTGTATTGGCGGGAGAGCTTCGCGCCCGGCGAATTTGTTTCGCCGGGCGCGGGGTTTTTGTTTTTTTGGGGGGGGCTTTGACTTTGCGGCGGTGCAGGTGTTCTTTGCAACGGAAATCTATAGGCGAGAGCGAAAAGTTTTCTGTTTGAGGCAGAGGTGGTGTTTGGAATTGGGATTTTGCTGTTCTTCGGTTCACTGCTGAAGCGCCTGCGCGGCGGGCGGTTACTTTTTCCGCTTCGCCGGAAAAAGTAACCAAAAAGGGGCGACTTCTTTTAGAAAGAAGCAAATCTTTTTTATGCCGGATACAGCAGGTGCTGCAAGTAGGTGCGTCCCCACCCCGCGAGAAGTGCGGTGCAGCGTCCGAACGCTTCCGCACCGCCGCACGCAGGGGCGAAGCCTGTCCGGGGCTAAAGACTTAGGTTAGGCTGTCGGTGTGCGCGGACTGCGGTGGGGGTGGTGGCCGGAAGGACTGTACTTCTACGATCGCTGCCGCACGCTTTAGCGGCAATGCAGTGCGTCTCCCGTCGCGGCGAGTATTGTTGCGTCGTGCGAGTACGTCCTTGCGTGCATTTGCGTCCCCGTTGCCTTGGGGCTTCCGTAGGGGACGGCGTCCTCGACGTCCCTTGTCTGGTTGGTCTCCGGACTTTGCGTCAAACCGGCACTCCCGTACGGCATTGGTGCGCCGGGTGCGTCCGTCTTCCTCCGCGCTTTGCGCGTTGGGACACGCGGGCACGGTGGTTGTGGCGGGATTTTGGTGGTTTTGTGGTTGCAGAGGGCGCTGTCCTCAGCGTTCCGTTTGTTTATTGTACTGACACTGCTCTCGTGCGGCAAGGCATATCCGCTCACTCACCGCAGCCGCGCAGGCAACATTCCCGCTCCGGCTTTATAGCTCCGCGTCGCCGCCGAGCGTTTCACGCAGCTTTGCTATTGCCCCGGATTCGATGCGTGACACATAGGAACGCGAGCAGTGCAGCGCTTCGCTCGCCTCCTGCTGCGTCTGCGGATAAAAGCCCTCAAGGCCGTAACGCCGCGCGATAACCTCACGTTCGCGCTCCGTTAAGACCTCGCGTATTGTATCCGAAAGGTATTTTGATATTTCCTCGTTTGAAACGCTCTCGAAAAGGTCGGTGTCAGACGGCAGCATGTCGAGGCGCGACTGGCCGGAGCCGTCCGCCCCGCTGGAGGTTTCGCCTCCTCCGAGCGGCTCGTCAAGCGTAATCTCGTTCTGGATCTTCTGGACGCGCCGCATATGCATAAGTATTTCATTTTGAATGCACTTGGCCGCATAGGTTGAAAGAACTATGTTTTTGTCCGGGTCAAACGAGCGCACCGCCTTTATAAGGCCGATTGTGCCGATTTGAATCAAATCCTCCTTGTCGTGCTCTGAATTTGTGAAAAATTTCTTTACAATGTGCGCGACAAGCCGCATGTTTTTTACAATAAGTGTATCCTGCGCTTCCTTATCGCCTGATTTCATCAGCTCGACAAGGCGCTTTTCCTCCTTTTGCGACAGCGGCTTTTCAAAGGCGCTGCCGGAGGAAAGCCGCAGGGCTAAAAACGGCGCGACGCACAGCAGGGAAAATAGTGTTATCATATTTGACCTCATTTGGCTGATCTCTAAAGCAAGGATATGAGGTAAAAGCGGGTGTTTAGACCTATTGCCGCAAAACACACGCAGCGGGACAAGGAACAAGCGCCGGCCGCCGCGCAAATCAAAAAGTCTTGACAAATACCCGAAAAGTATAAGATAGCTCAAGTACAAAAGCGGACGTTTTTAAGAGAGAGCGCACAATATCCGTACTGCGGCACACTGCTTTATGACGAGTATGACCCGGACAGCGGCGAGGACACGCACGGGTAGGCTGCGAAAAAACAAACGACACTGACATAACAAAATAGCGGCCGCCGGGAGGAGAAAATTCTTCCGGCGGCCGTTTTTTTGTGTCCGCGAGCGGCTTTTTCGCGCGTTTCGGACGCACAAATTTCCAATAAACCGCCGTCAGGGAGGGCCCGGTTTACGTCCTGCCGTGCCCGCGAGGTTTTGACAAATTCTGCGGTGTGCACAGCTTATAATACACACAGGCGGCGATAAAACCAGATGAAAGTCCTGTACATAGACACATACGCGGCAATTAACCTTGCGGCAAACTACTTTTTGCTGCTTGCAACAGGCAAGCTCTGCGGCGTTGCGCCGAAACGCCGCCGGCTGCTGCTGGGCGCGGCGGTCGGCGCGGCATACGCGGTTTTGGCGGCGCTGCCGGCTGCGGTATTTCCGCTGTCGCGCGTTTTCGCAAGTCCGGTTTGCTTTATACTGGCCGTTCCGGCCGTCTGTCTTGCGGCTTTCGGCAAAGCAAAGCGCTTTTTGCGGCTCGCGCTCGTGTTTTTTATCGCGTCCTGCGCCTTTGGCGGACTGCTGTACGCGCTGGATTCCGTGTCACACGGCAGACTTTTCGCGAACCTTTCGCTCAAGCTGTTTGTACTCGTGTTTTTCCTCGCGTTTATAATAATATCGGTCGTTTTTTCAAGGAGCGCGGCAAATTCAGGCCGCGTGGCCGAGCTTTCGTTTACACACGGGGGAAAAAGCGTCACACTCCGCGCGCTGTGCGACAGCGGCAATACGCTCACAGACGGCCAAACAGGACTGCCCTGCGCCGTAGTCCCGCAAAGCCTGCTGCCGGAGGCGCGCACCGAAGGACTGCGCAAAATACCGTACGTCACAGTTTCCGGGCAGGGCGAGATACCTGTTTTTGTGCCGGAGACGGTATCGGTTAACGGCAAGACGGCAAAGCTTGCCGTCGCCCTGGCTCCGCACGAGCTTGACGACAACGGAACCTACAAAGCTCTTCTACCGGCTCTTTTCGATATAGTTTCAACAAACAGGAGAAAATTGAGATGACATTAAAACAAGCAATCCGCAGAATGAGAGAGCGCACAGAACGCCTGCTTGAGCGGCTCGGCCTTTTTCGCCCGCACACGGTTCACTATATCGGCGGGTCTGAAACGCTCCCCGCGCCGCTGCCAAAGGACACGGAGGCCGAAATGATTGCGCTTTTAACGGAGGGCTCGCCAGAAGCGCGCAAAACGCTGATTGAGCACAACCTGCGCCTTGTCGTGTTCATCGCGCGGCGGTTTGAAACGCCGAACGCGGGGCTTGAGGATCTCATTTCAATCGGAGCGATAGGGCTTATTAAGGCCGTGAACACCTTTTGCGCAGACAAAAACATTAAGCTCACAACCTACGCCTCGCGCTGCATTGAAAACGAAATTCTGATGTTTCTGCGAAAGGCCTCAAACCGCCGCACAGACATTTCGCTTGACGAATCGCTGTCTTCAGACTGGGACGGCAACGAGCTTTTGCTGTCTGACGTTTTGGGCACAGATCCCGACATTGTGCAGGCGGAGCTTTACGAGGACGCGGACAGGCAGGTGCTTTATGACGCGGTTATGCGCCTGCCGGAGCGCGAGCGCGATGTTGTATTGCTGCGGTTCGGCCTGTTCGGCACGGATGAGCTGACGCAAAAAGAAGTGGCTGACAAGCTGGGAATTTCGCAGTCGTACATAAGCCGCATTGAGAAGAAGATAATGGCAAAGCTGAAAAGGGAGCTGGCGGCGATGCTGTAGCGGGGAGCAAGAATGTCTGGGGCGAAGCTGCTTTGTGGGGAGTTGCTTTGGCTGTACCGCATTGCTGGGGTCCTTTTAAACGCAAAACTCACGGCGGGAACGAAAAGTTCTCTGTT
>JAISTA010000044.1 GCA_031272845.1 Oscillospiraceae bacterium | reverse complement strand
GGCGTTTCCGTTATCAAAATCACATACGGCCCGACAGAATACATTACGGCAAACGGCACAAAGCTCGCGTTTAACGGGACAAGCGAATCCGCGACAGGCCTTGTCGTCATAAACGTCGGAGGCGGCGGCACGTTTGACACGGGGCTTACCGAACGCAACGACTTTGACATTATCTATTTTGACAAAACCGAGGGCTACCGCGAGTATACATTCACGCCGGAGGCCGGAACCGACGTTCGCATGCACGACCCGCTGAATATCAAGCCCTGGGGCAGCGGCTGGACGGCGTATGAAGCGTCCGCTGACGGAAGCGTTACAGTAAGGCTCAGGGAAGGGCGCAATATCATCGAGCTGAAAAACGGCGGCGAAATACAATATTACGTTCTGCGCGCAAAGGGCATTGACGTTACCGTTACAAACACGACAAATCCGGGTCAGCCGCTCAAAGCCGGCGACACGGCGGAGATTAAGCTGCTAGGCATTGAATCCGGCATTGAAAAGCTCGCCGGAATTTACAATCCCGGCTTCGGTTCGGCTCTCGCGCCGCAGATTAAGTATTCCGACGGCTTTATGACGGTCGAGAGCGCAAAGGGCGGACAGTACACGTCACTAACAACAGAATACAAGGTGAGCTACACCATAACGGACGAGGACAGCGCAAGGCTCACAGGCCGGTTCTGGATCGGCGAAATGGGCGACCCCCTAGGCAGCCACCGCGCGATACTCCCGACAGGGCGCGACTCGAATTTTACCGCCGCCGCTCAGGGCCCGTACGCTATCGGCAATCTTCCGGAGCTTGACCTCTGCCCCGCGCCCGAACCGGGCGATACGGTGACGGTTTTCACGACATACCAGACGGACGGCACCGGCTTTGCGTTTCTGAACGAAGGACTGGCGGTTCCGGCGGATTTGTCCGAGCGGTACGGCTATTCAGACGCGTATCGCGGAGCGTGCGCAACGGCGCTTGACGCACTGGTCGCCGTGCACCTCGCGATATACGGCGACGTGAATCTTTCGACCCTGCTTGCGGTGAACAAAGCGTCAGGCTCTGTAACAACCTCGCTCGGCTCAGACGCGATGGCTGACGGATTCTCGTTCCTCGTGAACCACATCACGCCTTACGATTCGGCGAGCGCCTACAACCCGTCCTACGGCTACCTCGCCTACACGATAAGAGAAGCAAAGCTTGCGGACGGAGACAGGCTACAGTTTGTCAATATGCGCGACAGCATGTGGATGGATTACGCCGCGTGGTTTGAAAACGCGGCAGGTCAGGAGGTAACGGAGCTGGCGCTTAAGCCGGGTGAAGAAATGGACCTGACGCTCAAGGGCTTTTACGCGGCGTGGTACTCGTCGCTCGGCCCCGACGTTTACGGCGCGTTTATAGACGCAATCTGCGAGTCGAACATCTACACGCTCCTTGTCGAGGACGAGGGCGGCTACTCCTCCGCCGCGCTTGACGACTACATCGCAACGACCGACGACACCGACGGCACGTTTACCCTGTCGTTTGACGCAAAGGGCACGTATTACATCACAGCCGGCGACACCGACTGGGACGAGGCGGTCATTTATCCTCTGCTGAAGGTGACTGTCACAGCTCCGGTAATCACAATTTCCGCACAGCCGCAGAGCACAACCGTAACGGAGGGCAAAATCTCGGGCAGCTTGTCTGTTGACGCCGCTGTTGCACCGGCAGGCACTCTTTCCTACCAGTGGTACAGCAGCACAAGCGCCACAAACGCTGGCGGAAGCGCGATTTCCGGCGCAGCAAGCGCGAGCTTCGCCATTCCAACCTCCCTGACAGCGGGCAAATACTACTACTACGTCGTTGTAAGCTCCCCCGGAGCGGAATCCGTCGCGTCAGCCGCCGTTACGGTTACGGTCACGGCAAAGGAAAAGGACACTGACCTGCCGGAGCCTGAAAAGCCGTGGGCAAGTCCGTTTATCGACGTTGCGGCAGGAGACTGGTTTTACAAATACGTCGAATACGCGTACAAAAACAAGCTGATGAGCGGCGTGGGCGGCGGACGCTTCGATCCAAACGGTCAGCTCACACGCGCAATGGTAGTTACAATTCTAGCAAACTCCGCAGGAGCGGACATTTCCGGCGGTGAAACATGGTGGAGCAAGGCCCGCGAATGGGGCATGACAAACGGTGTGACTGACGGCACAAGCATGGAGTCTCCGATAACGCGCGAGCAGCTTGTCACAATGCTGAAGAACTACGCAAGGTTCTCCGGACTTGACACATCAGCACGAGCCGACCTCTCGAAATACACAGACGGCGGCGCGGTATCCTTCTGGGCGGTTGAGCCGATGCAGTGGGCTGTTGCTGTAGGGCTGATTACGGGCAAATCCGCAACGGAAATTGCGCCGGCTGACGGAGCGACGCGCGCCGAGGCCGCGACGATTCTGATGAAGTATCTCGAAACCGTTGCGAAATAAAACCGCAAACAGAAAATAAAAGCGCACGCATAGGCGGTCTTGTATAAGGCCGCCTATACGCAAAAATCAGGTTCAAAGAGGTTAGCTAAGGAAAAAAATGAACGCAATAAAGGTTTTTTTGAAATCAAGAGCGGCAAAATACGCAATCGGCGCTCTGTGCGCCGCGGTGATTCTAATCGCGGCATATTTTATTCAGCCGGGCGCAAAGCAATACCCGTCTCCCGCGCCGTCAGTGTCAGTCTCCGAGACAGCGCCTCAATCAGACGAGCCCGCGCCGCCGTCTCTGTCTGCCGACATAACGCCGGCGCAAATTCCTCCGTCCGCGCCGCCGGAAACATCAATACCATCTCCAACAGCAGCGGCAACACCAACACCAACGCCAAAGCCGTCTGCTGCGCCTAAGCCTTCCGCAACGCCCAAGCCAACGGCAGCACCAACCGAAGCTCCCGCCGCACCGACACCGGAGCCGACACACACACCCACTCCGGAACCGCCGCCGACAGCCGAACCGCTCACCTGCACAATCTCAATTCAGTGCAAGACAATCCTCGACAATATGGAGCAGCTGAACCCCGACAAGGTGTCGGTCGTTCCCGAAAGCGGGTGGATTTTGGGGAACACAACGGTTGAATTTGCGGAGGGCGAGAGCGTTTTTGATGTGTTAAAGCGCGTCACAAGGGAAAAGCGCCTCCAGCTTGAGTTTGTATTCACGCCGGTATACAACAGCGCCTACATTGAGGGGATCCACAACATTTATGAGTTCGACTGCGGGCCGCTCTCCGGCTGGATGTACAAGGTCAACGGCCGGTTCCCAAACTACGGGTGCTCGCTGTACTATGTTAAGCCCGGCGACACGATAAACTGGATTTACACCTGCGATTTAGGCCGCGATATCGGCGGCTCAAACGCAGTCGGATAGACTATGAAGCAAGACGCGCTGTCCTCACTGCATCCGGCTGTTTCAATGCTGTATTTCGCGCTTGTCCTCGGCTTTTCTATGTTTTTTGCACACCCGGTATGTCTTGCGGCGTCCTTAAGCTGTGCGATTAGCTACGGAATTTACCTCAAGGGGCGCCGCGCCGTGCGGTTTAACCTGCTGTATATGCTGCCCATGCTTATAATCACGGCGCTTATAAACCCCGCGTTTTCGCACGGCGGCGTTACGATACTCGCGTATCTGCCGAGCGGAAATCCGCTGACGCTTGAGTCGATCCTGTACGGTGCTGCAGCGGCGGTTACGCTTATAACTGCGATCTCGTGGTTTATGTGCTTCAACGAGGTTATGACAAGCGACAAGCTTGTGTACCTCTTCGGGCGGATAATCCCCGCGCTGTCGCTGATTCTATCCATGGCGCTGCGGTTCGTTCCGCGCTTTACCGCGCAGATTAAGGTGATTGCAAACGCGCAGAGGTGTCTTGGCCGGGACGTTTCGCGCGGAAGCATAATCAGCCGCGCGCGGTACGGGGTGAAAATACTCTCAATACTCATAACCTGGGCGCTTGAAAACGCGATCGACACTGCCGACAGCATGAAAAATCGGGGCTACGGTCTTCCCGGCCGCACGGCCTTTTCAATTTTCAGGTTCACGCGTCGCGACAAGCAGGTACTGCTGTTTATCGCGGCCGCCGCAGGAACGATCGCTTGCGGCGCGGTCTTTGGGCGGCTCCGGTTTTCGTATATCCCGATAACAGGCGGCGCTCCGTTCGACGCTGTGCAGCTCGGCCTGTTCGCGGTTTATCTTGCGCTCTGCGCCGCGCCGCTGTTTTTGAATGTAAAGGAGAACGTTAAATGGAAAGCAATAACGCGCACCCTGCCGTAGCGGTGCAACACCTCACCTTTACATATCCCGAAGCGCAAACGCCTGCGCTGTCCGACGTTTGCCTGACCGCCGCGCCGGGTGAGTTTATCGTGCTGTGCGGCTCCTCCGGCTGCGGCAAAACGACGCTTCTGCGGCAGTTAAAGCCCGCGCTCGCGCCGCACGGGGTTTTGTCGGGCGAAATTTTCTTTGA
>JAISTA010000043.1 GCA_031272845.1 Oscillospiraceae bacterium | reverse complement strand
CGCTGCGGCGTTTGTTCTGCAGCAGCCCTCGCTTTTCGGCGAGGAGAAAAAGTCAGCCGACTGGCCTGTAAAAACGCCGGAGCGCTCTGAATTTTCCTTCACCAATGACGCGGCCGACGTAATTACCGCCGCGCCGGAGCTTCCTCCGCTTGAGGATCCCTCGTTTTTGCCGCTTGTCAGCGGAAAAATCGAAAAAACAATTGAAAAGTCCGGCGACGAGAGGTTTTTTTCAGACAACCTCAATTCAGACGAGCAGCAGGACGATGATATAGCCGATGTTTCGGGCAGCTTCGGCGCGTCGAGCTTTTCCGTCCCGGATTTTCTGCAAAAATCGCGCGAGCTGCACAGCAAAAGCCGAGGAACATGGCATGCGGCGATTGTTTCCGGCGCGCTTAGCGTTATTCTTCTGATTATCTGCCTTGCCATGCGTGCCGATATGGGCAGGCTTTACCCGAAATATAACTACACCTTCGGCCTTGTTTCAAGCCTTGTGCTTCAGCTTCTGGCTCTTGTCGTCAGCCGCGATGTGGTGACTGATACCTTTGTCCAGCTTGCGCGCGGCAAATTCTCGTGGTCAAGCATTGTGCTGTTTTCAAATGCCGCCGGAATCGCCTACACCGCGTATTCTCTGAGCATAAAGCCTCAGGCGCTGCCCGTTTGCGTAATAAACGTAATCGCGCTCGCGGTGTGCAATTTCGGCGAACATAAGCTGCTGCTGACGCTCGCGCAAAACCTGCGCAGCTTTGTCGCAAACCAGCACAAGCGCGTTAAATCGCTCATTACAACGCAGAAATTCAAGACAGATCGTTTCGGCCGCAGCGTTTCGTCAGACCCGCCGCCCATTATTCTGCACACGGTTTCCGGCACGTCCAGCGAGTTTTACTATAACCTCATGAGTGAGGACAGCGGAAGCGGACTTCAGTCTGCCGCCGCGCCGTTTGTGCTGCTTTTCTGCGTCGCAATTTCAGCGCTCGCGGCGATGCTGAATCCTGCGCGCGCCTTTGCCGCCTCCTCTGTCTTTGCCGGAACGCTTGCCGCCTTTGCCGGGTTTACGGCTCCGCTTGTATATTCCGCCGCGTTTTCACACGCAACAAAAGCGTGCCTGGAAAAAAACCTCATCATCGGAGGCTACGGCGCTGGCTTTACACTCAGCAAGGCAGACGGCCTTGCCGTAACAGATGAGCTTTTGATGCCGCTCACGCTGGAGGAGCAGCCGCTTGCGCAGACCGGCAGGTCAAAACCGGGCAAGCCGCAAAAGGGCTATGCGATGTCCGTGTCAAATATCGACTTTAAGGACAACCATCGCTGGTCGAAAACCGACATTTTGTCCTACGTCGGCAGTGTTATAATCGCGGCGGGCGGTTCTGCCGGGCGCAAGTTCCGCAGTATACTAAAGGATGGCGGCGTGCACATTTTCCCGCTGGAGCCGCCGCTTGACCATTCCGGAAACCGTAACGCAAATACCGATAAAATGCACGAAAACGGCATTAGCATGACCGTCGGCGGGCAGACTGTTTCAATCGGCACGCGGGCGTTTTTCCAGCACAACAAAATCGTCAATCAAACCGACTACTCGAGAGTGCCCGTAAACGCGCTTCTCGGAGCGATAAATGCGGACATTGTGTGCCAATTCCAAATCTCGCACAAAATGCTTTCCCGCGTCGCGTTTTCGCTCGGCGTTCTCGGCGGAATTGTCGAGAGCTTCTTCTTTTCCCTGCGCGACTTTACGGTTGAGCAGAGCAAGCTGCCGGAGCTGTTCGGCGTTGCGCCCGCAAAAATCGCAAAGCTGACCGTTTGGGACAGGTTCCGCCCAAGAGACAACTGCACCGATTATGACGACGCGCAGATTCTCGCGGTATTTTTAGAAAGTGAGCTTGAGCTGCCGAAAATTTCACAGGCTGCGGTTTATCTCGGAAAGCTCCGCCGTCTGCCCTACGTGCTTGCCGCCATCAACCTGATTATGGGCACAATCGGCGCGCTGTTCGTCATTTTCGGCACGCTTTATACGCGCACGCCGGTTGTGCGCGTCCCGGCGATTTTAGTGTACTCGCTTTTTGCCGCCGCCGTGCATTTTTCTGTGTATAACTTCTACGGAAATATGGATAACAGAGAATTCCGTCTGCCGTTTTCCGGAAAATAACTGCCTTGTCTTTCGCAAACCGACAGCTCAAAACTTCAATACCGTTTTGAGCTGTTTGACTGTATATCACAAGCAACATAATCAAAAGAGGTTGAAAAACTTTGAACTCACCGCAAAAAATAGCAGAAAACTACATAGCGACAGGCCTGTCAAAGCTGCGCATGTCCGCTTCCCGAACAATGGTTCTTTCGATTCTCGCCGGTATATTTATCGCGCTTGCGGGCGTCGGGGCGACGATAACCTCCGCCGTGATCCCGAACGCTTCAATTGCAAAGCTGGTTGCCGGCTGCGTGTTCCCGTCGGGTCTTGCGATGTGCGTTATCGCCGGGGCGGAGCTTTTCACAGGCAACACGCTTATCATAATCCCCGTTTTGGAGCGGCAGGAAAAGCTGCGTTTGCTCGTGAGAAACTGGGTTCTTGTCTACATAGGCAACTTCATCGGCAGCATTATCATAACCGCGCTTGTCGTTTACGGCGGCACACTTGACATGTTTGCGGACGGAGCGCTCGGCGCGGCTGTGATAAAGACCGCAAACGCCAAGGTGCACCTCAGCTTCTTTGCGGGCACGGCGCGCGGTATACTGTGCAATATTCTCGTTTGCATCGCCGTTTGGATGACGTTTGCCGCAACCGACATCGGCGGCAAGGTTCTCGCGCTGTTCTTCCCGATACTGATTTTTGTCGCGGCCGGCTATGAGCACTCCGTCGCGAACATGTTTTACGTCCCGGCGGGGCTTTTTGCTAAGGGCTTTCCGAAATTCGCCGAGGCCTACGGCGGCGACCTTTCGGGTCTCACCTGGGGCGCTTTCGCCGTGAAAAACCTCATCCCCGTAACGCTGGGAAACATTATAGGCGGCTCCGGCTTTGTCGGCGCAATGTACTGGCTGGCTTACCTGAAAAAG
>JAISTA010000030.1 GCA_031272845.1 Oscillospiraceae bacterium | reverse complement strand
TGACGCGCTGCGGAGCTTTTCGGAGGCCGTAGAAGCTGTGGCAGCGGCCGAGCTTTCGGTGTTTCCGTACGAAAACGAACGCGGCCTGACAATGCGCGGGTACCTTGAGCAAAAGCGGCTGAATACCGTCTGCACCGCGTCTGTTGTCACAGGTGCGGAGGGCGGCTTTGCGCCGGACGAGGTGCAGTCCGCAAGCGCGGCGGGGCTGACGCCCGTGTCGCTGGGGCGGCGGATTTTGCGGTGCGACACAGCGCCGATCGCGGTGAGCGCGATATTAATGTATTTACTTTCGGAATTGGAGTAGAAATAAATGAGTGAACTAATCAGACAAAAGGTAATAATCAAAAACGGCGCGCCTACGCCGGCGGACGGCATGGCTGACCGCTCGAAAACCCTCGCCTACGGTATTCTTGCGGCGCACAATACCGACGCTTCAGGCAAGACGCTTCGCCTGAGGTTTGACGCGCTTGTCTCGCACGACATTACATATGTCGGCATTATCCAGACGGCGCGCGCGTCAGGTCTGACGGAGTTTCCGGTGCCTTACGCTCTCACGAACTGCCACAACTCGCTCTGCGCCGTCGGCGGCACTATAAACGCTGACGACCACGCGTTCGGCCTTTCCGCCGCGAAGAAATACGGCGGGATTTACGTGCCGGCAAACCTTGCCGTAATCCACCAGTACGCGCGCGAGGAGATGACCGCCGCCGGGCGTATGATTCTCGGCTCGGACAGCCATACGCGGTACGGCTCGTTCGGCACAATGGGCTTCGGCGAGGGCGGCGGCGAGCTTGCGAAGCAGCTTCTGAAAAACACCTACGACATTGCGCCGCCGGAGGTTGTGCTTGTCTGGCTGACGGGTGCGCCGCGCCGCGGCGTAGGTCCGCAGGACGTTGCGCTTGAGCTGATTCGGGACGTGTTCCCTGACGGGTTTGTCAAGAACAAAATACTTGAGTTCGCGGGACCGGGCGTCGCCGCTCTTTCCGCAGGCTTTCGCGCAGGAATCGACGTTATGACGACCGAGACCTCGTGCTTATCCTCAATCTGGATAACGGACGCGGAGACTGAAAAATTCTATTCGGCGGTCGGCAGACCCGGAGACTACAAAAAGCTTTCGGTACAAGACGGCGCGGAATATGACGCGGCGGTTATGCTCGATATGAGCAAAACCGAGTGTATGATCGCTCTGCCGTTTCACCCGTCAAAGGCTTATACTATAAATGAATTGAAGGCTAACGCGCGCGCGATTTTTGAGCGGGTGCAGGACGAGTGCAACACGGAGATACGCGGGGCGACGGCGGATCTAACCCGGCACATCCGGGAGGACGGCGGCATCTATGTTCAGCAGGGCGTTATCGCGGGCTGCTCCGGCGGCATATTCGGCAACCTCTGCGAGGCGGCGGACATTTTGTCCTGCGGCGCGGGTGAGGGAATCGGTCAGGGCGACTTTGAGCTGTCCGTATACCCCGCGTCCCAGCCTGTAAACGCGGCAATACTCAAGAACGGACTGTGCGATACGTTCCTTAACGCGGGAGCTGTTGTAAAGCCCGCGTTTTGCGGGCCGTGCTTCGGCGCGGGAGACACCCCGGCAAACAACGCGCTGTCTATCCGCCACGCGACGCGCAACTTCGCCTCCCGCGAGGGCAGCAAGACGAGCGCGGGGCAGCTTTCACTCGTCGCGCTTATGGACGCGAGAAGCATTGCGGCGACCGCGATAAACGGCGGACGCCTGACCGCCGCGACGGATATTGACTATACCATAACGCCGCGCGAGTTTACGTATGACCGCCGCTCGTATGACGCGCGCGTGTACAACGGCTTTGGCCGCGCCGACCATTCGGCGGAGCTCGTTTTCGGGCCGAATATTGCGGACTGGCCGTCCTTTCCGCCGCTGGCTGACAACGTGGAGGCGGTTATCGCCGCCGTTATTCACGACGACGTTACCACAACAGACGAGCTTATCCCCTCCGGCGAAACGTCGTCCTACCGCTCAAACCCGATTGCGCTGTCTGAATTCACGCTTTCGCGCCGCGTGCCGGAATATGTGGCGCGCGCAAAGGCCGCGGGTCTGTCGTCTGACGGAAAGACCGTTCGCGGCAGCGGAATTTACGCGCGCAAGCCGGGAGACGGCTCCGCGCGGGAGCAGGCGGCCTCCTGCCAGCGCGTTCTCGGCGGAACGATAAACATCGCGGTTGAGTACGCTACAAAGCGCTATCGCTCAAACCTTATCAACTGGGGAATTCTGCCGTTTACGCTTGCGCCGGGGCAGGAATTTGCGTACGAGCCGGGAGACGTCGCCGTAATTGACGGCGTGCGCGAAAAGCTCACGCGCGGCGAGGCTGATTATTCAGCAAAAATCCTGCGTGACGGCAGGCAAATCGGCGAGCTGAAGCTGCGGCTGGACGGACTGAACGACACCGAGCGGCAGATTCTGCTGGACGGGTGCCTGATTAACTACTACGCGGCGGCAAATGCCTGATTTTCTGCTGCAATACTCTATTTAGGAAACAAAAAATGTCCAAAATTCAAATGAAAACGCCGCTTGTCGAGATGGACGGCGACGAAATGACGCGCATTATATGGGCGCAGATTAAAGACACTCTGCTGAGTCCTTATATCGACCTCAAATGCGAGTATTACGACCTCGGTCTGCTCAGCCGAAACGATACGGACGACGAGATAACGCGTCAGGCGGCGCTTGCCGCAAAAAAGTACGGCGTTGCGGTAAAATGCGCGACGATAACGCCGAACGCGCAGAGAAAGGAAGAGTATCCGCAGCTCAAAAAGCTTTGGCGCAGTCCGAACGGCACGATTCGCGGCATACTGGACGGCACCGTTTTCCGTACGCCGATTCCGCTGTCTTTTGTTCGCCCGACCGTGCGTACCTGGGAAGCGCCGATAACAATCGCCCGCCACGCCTATGGAGACGTGTATTCGGCGGTTGAGATGTTCGCGGAGCCGGGCGCGCGCGGCAAGGTTGTGTTTGACGACGGGGCGGGCTCAATTACCGAAACGGATTTGCCCGCGTTCACGTCGCCGGCGGTATGGTCAATTCAGCACAACACATACAAGAGCATCCGCTCGTTTGCAAAGTCGTGCTTTAACTACGCCCTGTCAACCAAGCAGGATTTGTGGTTTTCGACAAAGGATACGATTGCGAAAAAATATGACGGCGGCTTTAAGGACATTTTTGCCGAGGAATACGAAAACAACTACAAGCAGGACTTTGCGGAGACCGGAATCACGTATTTCTATACGCTGATAGACGACGCGGTCGCGCGCGTTATCCGCTCGCCGGGCGGCTTTATCTGGGCGCTGAAAAACTACGACGGAGACGTTATGAGCGACATGATCTCCTCCGCGTTCGGCTCACTTGCGATGATGACGAGCGTGCTTGTCAGCCCGGACGGCGCGTTTGAATACGAGGCGGCGCACGGCACGGTCACACGCCATTATTACCGCCACCTAAAGGGCGAGAAAACAAGCACGAACCCGATTGCGACGATTTTTGCCTGGACGGGCGCTCTTGACAAGCGCGGCGAGCTTGACGGACTGCCGGAGCTTCAGGCGTTTGCAAAAAAGCTTGAGACCGCTTGTATCGACACGCTGGAGTCCGGCGTTATGACGCAGGATCTCGCTATGCTTGCCGAAGGGAGCGAAAAAATCACCCCTGTTACAACGGACGAGTTTCTGCGGGCTGTCGCGGGCAGGCTTTCTTAGGATTTACGGAGCAAAATATGATTAAATACAACAGTACAAGAAACAACGCGCTGTCCCTGTCGGGCGCGGAGGCGATACTTCAGGGGCTTTCCCCCGAGGGCGGACTTCTCGTTCCCGACAGTATCCCGCATATCGGGTCGGACGGTATTCAGTCAATGCTGAAAATGAGCTATGCCGAGCGCTCGGCGTACATCTGCTCGCTGTTTCTGACGGACTACACGCGCGAGGAGCTGCTTGCTATGACGAACGCCGCCTACGGCGCGGAAAAGTTCGACGTAAACGGCAGTATCGGCACACAGACGGAAAATTTCGCCGCGCCGCTCTACAAGGTCAAGGACAAAACGTATGTCTGCGAGCTTTGGCACGGGCCGACCGCCGCCTTTAAGGACATTGCGCTGCAAATGCTGCCGCGCTTTATGTCCGCCGCGCTGACAAAAACAGGCGCGAAGGACGACGTTTTAATCCTCGTCGCGACCTCCGGGGACACGGGAAAGGCCGCTCTTGAGGGCTTTGCGGACGTTGACCGCTGCAAGATTCAGGTGTTTTACCCGAAGGACGGCGTGTCTGACGTGCAAAAGCTCCAGATGACGAGCCAAACGGGCGAAAACGTCGGCGTGTCAGGCATTATCGGCAATTTTGACGACGCGCAGACAGGCGTTAAGAACATTTTCGGCGACAAGGAGTTTGCAAAGGAGTTGTCCGCGCGAGGCGTTGCGCTGTCCTCCGCCAACTCAATCAACTGGGGCAGACTCCTGCCGCAGATTGTGTACTATTTTTCGGCCTACTGCGACCTTGTAAACGACGGGGAGCTAAAGCTCGGCGATAAGCTGGATTTTTGTGTGCCGACAGGCAATTTCGGCAATATCCTCGCGGGCTATTACGCGCGGACAATGGGCTTGCCGATAAGGCGGCTTATCTGTGCCTCAAACCGCAACGATGTGCTGACGGAGTTTTTTGCAACGGGCGTATACAACCGCAACCGTGAGTTTTTCACGACGGAAAGCCCCTCGATGGACATACTTGTTTCAAGCAACCTTGAGCGGTTGCTGTATCACGAGCTTGGCGACGCGGCGGCAATCGCGGAGCTTATGCGGCAGCTCTCGCAGGACGGCAAATATACCGTGCCGGACGGCATTATGGACGGCATTCGCGGCATTTTCACAGGTGGCACGTATTCAGACGAGGCCGGGCGCGAGATGATCGCCGACCTGTGGTACAGCGAGGGCTACCTGATTGATACGCATACTGCGGTTGCCTGCGGCGTTCTCCGGGAAAAACGCGCGGAGGAGGCGGAGGAATTCCCGACAGTCGTTTTATCCACCGCAAGCCCGTATAAATTCTGCGGAGCGGTGCTCTCCGCCGTAACGGGAGGCACTGATTTTACGGAAACAGACGGCGTTGCGCTGATTGACGCGCTTTACGGCAAAACGCGCGTTACCGTGCCGAAGCCGCTTTCGGGCTTAGCTGAGCGCGGCGTGAGGTTTCCGGGAGTTGTTGCGGCGGCGGAGATGAAGGACGAGGTCAGAAAGCTCGCGGAGCGGGGCGAATAGCGGCGGGGCCAACACACAAACAACCGAAGCGGCTTTTCGATTCGGTTGTTTTCTTTTGGGTGAGCGCCGTACCTGGCATGCCGGACGCTCCGCAAACAAAAAATCTGAATTCGGCGCCGCGCCCCTTGCATTCTTTTTGTTTATGTGCTACAATCGCAGTATCAATACTCTGCGCACCGCGTGCGCGATTATATGGAGGAACTAACAATGGAAATGGATATTCGCAATCTGGATTTCGGAGAAGGCAAGCTCAAAATGCGCGTGTTTTTCTCGCCCGAAGCGAGCTTTTCAGTCGCGAGCGTCATCATCTACGGCGAAAAAGAGGCGCTGCTTATCGACACACAGTGGACCCGCGCGAACGCGTACCGCGTGTGCGCCGAAATTTGCGAGCTCGGCCGCGAGCTAAAGCAGATTTTTGTGACGCACGCACATCCGGACCACTACTTCGGCACGGCGTACATTGCCGAGCAGTTCCCGGGGGTCGAGTGTATCGCGCCTGAGGAGACCGTGCACTTTTACAACACGCAGTTCTTCGATAAAATCGACCACTGGACAGAGGTCATCGGCAAGATGAACGTCTGCACAAAAACGGTTGAGCTAAAGCCGCTTCCGGCGGACAACAAGCTCTATATCGAGGGCAACGAGGTTATCATCTACCCCAACTGTATGGGCGACTTAAAGCACAATTCTCTTGTCTGGATTCCGTCGGTCAAAACGGTTTACGGCAGCGATATCCTCTTTAACGAGGCGCATCCTTTTACCTGCGAGGTAACCCGCGCGGAGCGCAAGCTGTGGATGGAGGATATCGACCTTATCGAGAGCCTCAAGCCGGACGTTATCATTCCCGGACACACAAGACCCGGCACGCTGTTCGACTACTCAAACCTCAAGTTCATGCGCGAGTACCTTATCGCGACAGAGGACTGTATCGACAACTGCAAGACGCAGGGCGAGTTCTTCCTTGAAATGTGCAAGCGCTTCCCGACCGCAAGCCTTGTTATGCTGTCCAACGAAATGAACGCGAGCGTGTTTAAGGGCGGCCGTGAATGGGATTGGCGTGAGGACGAGGACTAGGAATACCGGCGCGGCTTTTTGTAAGGAACGCCGGGTGATGCACCCCGCTTAGAAATACTCAATTCCGTCCCGCGGGGCTCTTCGCGCGGGGCGGAATTGGTATTTTATTGTTTGCAAAAAACGTGCCGGGCGCGAAATATTGGATACGGCAAAAGGAATAACGGTATTGGCGAAAAAATTTGAAAAATGGGGATATATCGGCGCGTTTGCGGTGCTTTTCACGGCGCTCGCCTGTTTATTTCCGCTTTCGGGAGACGACTGGCAGTGGGGCTCGGAGCAGGGCTTTGCGACGTTTAACGGACGGTACGGCGGAAACCTGCTTGTTCAGCTTTTAACGCAGGTGTGGTTCCGCCCGCTGGTGGTCGGACTGACCGTTTCGGTTATTGTGCTGATACTGTCCTCGTTTTGGGGCGGAGGACGGCGCACTGTCCCTGTTATACTGCTCATAATGCTTCTTCCGCGCGTTGTATTTACGCAGGTGTTTCAGTGGACTGCGGGCTTTTCGAACTTCACGTTTCCCGTCATGCTGCTGCTTGTTGAACTGGTAATTATTTTGCGGTTTGACCGAATAGACCGGCGCTTGAAAATACCGGCCGCCGCCGCGCTGCTGCTTCTGTGCTTTGTAACGCAGCTGTTTGCGGAGCACATAACGCTGAGTACGGCGGCGCTAGCCCTCCTATGGTGCGCTTACGGCAGAATCGCGCGGAAAAAGTGGGATTTTGCGGCGCTGGTTGCGCTTGCGGGCTTCATCGCCGGCGCGTTTGTTATGCTGTCCAACCCGTCGTACCGCAGTATCAATCCCTCGGCTCACGCTATGCCTAGCTTTGCCGAAATGTTCACAAACGCGCTGTCAAACTATATGCACGTTCTGGCGCCGGAGCTTGTTACGGCGAATTTTGCAATTACGGCAAGCACCTGTGTTTTGCTGGTGCTCCTGATCCGCACGTCCGGCAAACGCCGCCGCGCCACCGCCGCGTTTACGGCATTTTTCTGCTTTTTTGCGGGGCTGTGCCTGGTGCGAGTGCTTGACCCGGCAATTGCGCACGGGCGCTTATGGACTATCGCCGAAGGTCTGCTGACGGCCGTATACGCGCTTTTTGTTTTGCTGTCGCTGATAATATACCTTCCGCGCGGAGGCGCAAAAACGGCGCTGCTGTTCGGAGCCGCCGCGATTGCGCTGCTGAGCGGCACGCTGCTGCCTGTTACGCCGATAGGGCCGAGGTGCCTTTTTGTCGCGGACGCGGTCTTGATATTAATGCTGGGGCTTTTAGCGAAATATCTTGCTGATATTCGCGCGCGCAGGCCAAGCAAAGCAGCGCGCTTCGCGGCGCTGTGCGTTCTTTTAGCCGTTTTCTGCGCGAAGCTTTACATATACGGCAGTATTGCGGCACAGGTTCGCGAGCGGCAGGCATACGTTTCCGCGCAAATGCAGAGCGGCGCAGCGGAGATAACAGTGCCGGATGTAGGCTACGGCGATTACGCCTGGCAGCTGAACATGAACACGCCTTATATTGAATACATATATAAGCGGTTTTACGGCATCCCCGATACATATACCATTACACACTGACGCACACCGAAACACACACATGCAAACTGCTGCACCGACAAAAATAAACATCTGCGGAATCGGATTTTCCGACCTGACCCCGCCCGCCGCCGCGTCACTTGCGGCTGAAATTCTTGCGCGTCCCGAGAAAAACGCAAAATACGTCGTCACGCCCAACCCCGAAATTGCGGAAAACGCGGCCAAGAACCCCGCTCTGCGTTTGGCAATCGAGGGGGCGGAGCTTGTTTTGCCGGACGGCGTTGGGATTGTGCTGGCCTCCAGAGTCCTTGCGCGGCGCAAAAGGGTCCCAAAGGCGCTGCCGCGCTGTCCCGGAATTGATTTTTGCTCCGCGCTGCTGGATATCTGCGCCGAAAAAGGATACTCCGTGTTTCTTTTCGGGGCAAAGCCCGGCGTTGCGCAGTCGGCGGCGGCGCGGCTTGCGCAAAAGCACCCCGGACTGAAGCTTGCGGGGTGCCGTGACGGATATTTTCGTGCGGAGGAGAGTGCCGATGTGCTTGCGGAGATAAACGCCGCCGCCCCGGACTTTTTGCTGATCTGCCTAGGCTCGCCGAAGCAGGAGCTTTGGGCGCTGGAGCACCAAACCGCGCTCACGGGCGTAAAGCTTGCCGCCTGTCTCGGCGGCGTGCTGGACGTTTACTCCGGGCAGGTAAAGCGCGCGCCTAAATGGATGCAAAAAACAGGACTTGAGTGGCTGTATCGGCTGCTGCGCGAGCCGAAACGGCTGTTTCGCGTGATGAAGCTACCGCTTTTTTTAGTCAGAGTACTTTTTGGAAAAGGAGAGAAAAACAAATGAAAAAAATGAAATCAGCAGGGCGCACCTTGCTTGCGCTGCTGCTTACCGCACTGCTGACGCTGACGCTTACGGCCTGCGGGAACGATAATCCGCCTCCCGCGACGGACACGCCGCCGGAAACGGTCAGCCCAACCGCGCCGGAGACAACGCCGGAGCCGACACCGCCGCAGACGGATGTGGACTGGAACGCGATTTATCTGAACTGGGAGCTGCAAAACCCTAATGTTTATACCCATAGTGACCCAATCCGATTTGTGGATGCAGCCGATAGCTTTGGGTATCTGGATGTTAAGCTGATCGACGTTAACGGAGACGGCGTGCCTGAGCTTGAGATGGATCCGGCAAACCCGGAGATTTCTTATCCTTATGTATACACGATAGTAAACGGAAAAGTAACGCAGCTTGCGGGCGGCGCGCGTATTTACAAATACGCGCCAACGGGTGAAAAGGTTATTGCCGTTTGGGAGGGTGAAAACGCTAACCAGTGGTGGGGAACTGAATTGATATACGACCGCGCGTTTTATTTTGTTGAAAGAGGCGAGCTTGTCAAGGCCTATGATACCGTAACGATTTTAGATACGGGCGTAAATGAAAAAGTCGATGAAACTGAGAACGGCACGGACATTTATGACTTTGACCCTGTGGAGCAGCTGATGCACACAGCAGAAAAATACGGCTATCCCCGCCCGACAACGTACGTTGCGACCGAAGGAAAATATGGTTACGGCGGAAACGCCCAGGCCTACTACATAGGCAAGCGAAATATTCCGTATGAGGAGTACGACGCGATGCTGGAGGAAATTGGCGGCGAGTTTTCCTTTGACCTGAGCAAGGTCGACACGCGCAAGACCGTTTCGGACGTAGCGGGCGAGGTCAAGCACATTAAGGCAATTTGGGACGGAATTGTGGAAGACGTATCATATGGATTTATCAACAAGGTTTCAGTAAGGCGCGGAGTTACGGCATTTTGGATGGATATCGGCAACGACGGCGAAGAATATCTGTTAAGAATAGACGTTGCGGCGGGGACGGATGATATATCGTATTCCCGTATCTATATATTTGACGAATTTACATCGGAGTACGCAACATATACCGATGTGCTGCCCTGCTTCTCCTTCTGGTCGGGCAAGGAGGACTCGCACCGCCTGTATTTTTCGGAGGGGTACCTGTTCCGCTGGCGTTACACCGCGCCGGACGGCACACATACGGACTACGACAACGCCTCGTATGATTCAGAATTCCTGCGGCACGAGCGCGAGGCACTGAAAGAGGCAAAGGCCCTGCTGCAAGAAGCGCTGGATAAAGCGCCGACAGACTAAGCAAGCAGCGGCACGCTTTCGCGTGCCGCTGTTGTTGTGCGGAGGGGGATTCGGATACTGTGCGGATACGGACGGATTATTCCGGTGTATCCTCCGGCACGGGGATTGTTATCGCCGTCAGCCAATACTCTCCGTGACTAACACTCATCGTATACCTTGATCCGCCGTAGAAAAATGCAATATCAACCCGCCGAAATGTACCGTCGCCTGTCTCGGCCAAAATCGTGATCCCACGGTCTGCAATTCGCGCATAATGCGCAAGCACCGCGTCCACAGACTGGTCTGTTGAGTATGTGCTTATAACCCCGTTGGCCCAATTATACCTCGTGTGCTTCGGAAAAGGCATGGATGATTTGCGCGACGGATTTTCGGCAAGAAAGCCGATGTCCATATAAAACCGCGCCGTATCGTTATATTCGTATAATATCGGCAGCGCGATAATCACGGCAAGCACGGCAGACAGGCAAATAACCGCCGTCTTTTTCTTTTTAACGGCAAAAAATATTATCAGTATCAGGAGGCTTGTCCCGACGGGAACGCCGAAAAACAGCAGAATTATTGTTCCCCACATGTTTATTGTCTCCCTCGGTGGTTACCGCCGCGTTGACTGCTACACATACCATTGCTCGAACGAATACCAATTACCGCCCAGCACTTTATATGAGCTGTGGCCGTCGTCCGCCTCAGCCGCGTTTTCACAATAAATCAGCAGCAGGTCAACATAATTTTTACGGTCGATTTTTATAAAGCTGATAAACCGAATTTCGAAGTGCCCCGGCTCTTGTATAATCGCAATGCGCGTTGGGGCAATTTTTACGCTTTTATATAATGCCTTAAGCGCCATACTGATGTTTTCATCCTCAAGAGGTACGACCTCCCCGTTTTCCCCGGGATAACCCGCCTGACCGCTGCTCTTATCAAAAATAATCAATTCCGCTGAGCTTAAAACAGAGCTGCTTTTTATGCCGGCAGCGGCTGCCGAGTAAGCCTCTGCGTTTTTTGCAAAGTCATTTTCGAGCTGCGCGCGCTCAGGCGCCGCCAACCCCTTGCCCAAATTCCTTGACTGCCGCTGATTGCTTATAATAAGCAGTCCCGCCGCGAGCATGGCGAGAATTATCGCCGGAATCAGTATTTTGAGAAACGATTTGCGTTTCACGATTGCTGCTCCTATGGTGTTGTTACTGTGTCACTTCCAGTTTCTGCCCGGGGGTTATGGACAATTGCTGTGAATTGCCCTCTTTTTCGTAAAGCACATCTATGATATTGGTTTTCACGTTAATTCTGTAAATCCAGTAGTCCCTTTGTCTGAAGAATATCCAATCACCCGCCGCCTGCAAATAGCAGTCCTCTGTTAGACCGTCAATCTCGTAGCGTTTTTCCAGTTTTCCGTCCAAATCCAAAACGTCTATTCTGCCGGCATCGCAGCAATAGATTCTGCTGCCATTGATATTAAAATTGGCATATTCGGTGTCGCTGAGCCTTTCACGCACTCCGGTTTGTATATCCATTTGTTCAAGATAATAATGACCGTTATCATCAATAATGTAATACAGATAATCGCCTTCGGCAACCAAATTCAAAACAATTTCGTCAAACAGCACCTCATTTTCCGTGCCGTCCAAATTCATTTGGTATATCGGCCCGTTTTCGCGTTCGCCCATCATCCTGTGATTTTTCCAATCCTCTAAATCGAGCCATATTCCTTTTATGTAATATATCTTGCTTTCAGTTACGTTTATATCTGCACTTTGAATATCGTTTAGCTGAACAGCATTATTTGTATTCAAATCCAATTTGAAAATTGGACCGGCTTGATGGCGCTCTGCAAAATAAGCATTATCGCCGGCAATGGAAAAGCCAAGCCACATCTTTTCATATATCTTTGTTGTATCCCCGCCGTCAAAGCTGCAGGAGTATATGCCGTATGCTTTTTTCGCGGCGGTATCACGAACATCGTGCGCGGAATAGTACAATTTGCCGTTGTAAACATTTAAGCTGCCGTAAGCGATGTCGGATAGCTGTACTATCTCATTTGTTTTTGTGTTAAGCCTGAATATTGCACTGTGATCAACACTGTATGTATCGGCAAAAAATATGTAATTGCCGTATTCCGCAACATATCCACCATTTACAAGGTTGGACGCTGTGTTTCCGTATTGCAGTTCCGTATCTGCCGGCGGAACGGCTTTTGCGGTTTCGGCAGGTGGTTCAGGCGTTGATGTTGCCGCTGCAGCGGCTGGCGTAACAGGCGCACCGGGCTGCGAACATCCTATTAC
>JAISTA010000137.1 GCA_031272845.1 Oscillospiraceae bacterium | reverse complement strand
GAGTATTTGGCAGAACTCCGCAAGCTCTGATACAGACGGCAGGTGCCCGAACAGCAGAAGATAGGCTGTTTCCTCGTACCCGCTGCGCCCCTCCGACCAAAAGCCGTTGCAGAGCTCGTTTATGTCAATTCCCCGGTAGGTCAGCCGTCCCTCGTCGGGAATGCGCTCGCCGTCCTGTATGTAATACCCGGAGACGTTGCCGAGCTTTGTAACGCCGGCTACAACGCCCGTGCCGTCCGGATTTCGCAGACCGCGCCGCACCTCGTACTTTTCAAATACGCGGCGGTCGATATGTACAATGTCCTGCATTTCCTCGGCGCGCGCCAGAGCGAAGCTTGAGAGCGGGCGATTTTCGCTGTTATTCATAAAACGTGTCCTCCGTAGCGGTTATTGTGTCTGTCAAAAGCGGGACATCATCCTCTGAATCGATGTCTATATTGCGCAGACGGCGCTGCATTTGGTTTGTGCGCGTGCCGACGAGCTTGTCAAGCTCGCTGTCCGCCTCGCGGATTTTCTTCTGTGTTTTTGAAAGCGCGTCAGCAAAGGTGCCGAACTCCGTTTTTACCTCGGTAAGGATATTCCAAACCTCGGTTGAGCGCTTTTCGATCGCGAGCGTTCTAAAGCCCATCGACAGGGCGTTCAGGAATGCCGATACGGTCGTCGGCCCTGTTATCGTGATTTTATATTTGCGCTGTATCCTTTCAAAAAGCTCGGGATTTTGCGCGATTTCGGCATACAGTCCCTCTGTGGGCAAAAACAGCAGCGCAAAGTCCGTTGTGTACGGCGGATCGGTGTACTTTTCTGAAATGTCCCTTGCGAACCTCTCAACCTCGGCAAACAGCGCCTTTCGCGCCGCGTCCGCCGCCGCCTTGTCGCCCAGGTCATACCCCTCGAGCAGGCGGTAGTAGCTCTCGGTCGGGAATTTGCTGTCTATCGGCATAAGAACCGTTTCGCCGTCGCTCCCCGGCATTTTTATCGCGAACTCGACGGGGTCGCGCGAGCCCTTCTTTGTCACAACATTTTTTTCGTACTGGGCGGGAGTCAGCATTTGCTCAAGTATGCGCTCAAGCTGAACCTCTCCGAACGTGCCGCGCACCTTGACGTTTGTCAGAGCCCTCTTCAGCCCGCCGACATCCGACGCGAGCGTTTTCATCTCGCCGAGACCCGTCTGTACACTCTGCAAATGCTCCGTGACAGTCTTAAAGCTTTCGGCAAGGCGGCGGTTCAGCGTCTCCTGAAGCTTCTCGTCCACTGTCGCGCGCATTTCGGTGAGCTTTTTTTCAGTCGCGTCCGTAAGCTTTATAAAGCTTTCTGTGTTGGAGCTTTGCAGATTGCGCAGCTTGCCCTCAACACTTTCGGTCAGCGCCGATATACTCCGCGCCGACTCCTCGCGGTTCTTGGAAAGCCCCTGCTGAATCGAGTCGTTCAGCCCTATAAAGGACTGAAAAACCTGCCCGCGCAGCTCCTGCTTGAGCAGCTCATATTCGTTGGAACGCGCCGCTTCACGGGAGGCAAGCTCCTTTTCGATTGAGGATAGCAGCGAGCCGGGCAGCTGCGAAACGCCGCGAGATACGGTAAGCATACGTAAAATAACCGCAACCAAAATGGCAAGGCAGACCGCCGCTAGAGCCAGAGTTATAATTGTCGCCGTTTGCTGCGTCATTTCGCGAGCACGACCTTGCGAAAGCTTTTCTTGCCGCGACGCAAAACAACGCCGAAGGTCAGCCTGTCCCAGTCGATTGCGTACCCGATGTCCGAAACCTTTTCGCCGTCGACAGTCACGCCGCCGTCCTGCACATTGCGCCGCGCGTCTGATTTAGACGCGCAAAGCCCCGCGAGTGTCAGCGCCGACAAAATATCAAGGCGGCCGTCTGTTAAGTCGCCCTCTGAAATGACCGTTTCCGGCATATTCTCCGCAGCGCCGGAGGAAAACACGCTTCTCGCCGTCTCAAGTGAGGCTAACGCCGCGTCCTCGCCGTGAACCTGCTTTGTGACCTCAAAGGCAAGCGTTTCCTTAGCCTGATTTAGCTGCGCGTCACGCCAGCCCTCCATCTCCGCGATTTGCTCAAGCGGCAGAAATGTCAGCATTTTCAGGCACTTTATAATGTCGGCGTCGTCTACGTTGCGCCAATACTGGAAGAACTCATAAGGCGTCGTGCGGTTTGCGTCAAGCCAAAGCGCATTGCCGGCGGTTTTGCCCATCTTAACGCCGTTTGAGTCGGTCAGAAGCGTAATCGTCAGGCAGTGCGCGTCCTTTTGCAGCTTGCGGCGAATCAGCTCCGTTCCGGCGAGCATATTGCTCCACTGGTCGTCTCCTCCGCACTGCAAAATACAGCCGTGACGGCTGTACAGCTCGTAGAAATCGTACGCCTGCATAATCATATAGTTAAACTCAAGGAAGGTCAGTCCCTTTTCCATGCGGTTTCTGTAGCAGTCGGCCGTCAGCATTCTGTTGACCGAAAAATGCGTACCGAAATCGCGCAGAAACTCAAGGTAATTCAGATTCCGCAGCCAGTCCGCGTTGTTGACAAGCAGTCCCTTGCCCTCGCCGAACTCAATAAACCGCGCAATCTGGTCTTTGATTTTCGCGCAGTTTTCGTCTATACGCTCAACCGTCATCATCGTGCGCAGGTCCTGCCGCCCGGAGGGGTCTCCAACCATACCCGTGCCGCCTCCGGCAAGGGCAATCGGTTTGTTTCCCGCCATTTGCAGCCGCTTCATAAGGCAGAGCGTCATGTAATGACCCGCCGTAAGGCTGTCCGCCGTCGGGTCGTAGCCTATATAAAAGGTCGCCTTGCCGTTATCCAGCAGGTCGGCCACAAGCTCTTCATTTGTCGTCTGCGCGATAAGTCCGCGTCCGCGCAGCTCCTCATAAATTCCCATATTCGTCTTTCCATCCTGTTTTTCTGTAGTGTATCAAGCTCAAAACAGCGCAGGTCTAAAATGCGCGGCTTAAGCGGCTTTTTTACGAATGCGCGTCTGTCTTTTGCAGCTCTGACGCGGCAATAAGCTCCCTTGCCGAGAGCTTTGTGGCCTCCGTCACGGTTTCGCCGCCTGTCATACGCGAAATTTCAAGAACGCGCTCGTCGTCTGACAGTATGCGCACGTCGGTGACGGTGCGCCCGCCGTCCTCGCGCTTTTTTATCTCAAAGTGCCGGTCAGCAAAGGCGGCAATCTGCGGCAGGTGCGTTACGGCAAAAACCTGCCGCCCCTGCGCCAGCCGCGCGAGCTTGCGCCCGACCTTGCCGGCCGCGATTCCCGAAACGCCGGTGTCAATCTCGTCAAACACGGCGGTATGTATGCCGTCATTTTTCGCAAGAACCGTTTTCAGCGCAAGCATTATTCGTGAAAGCTCACCGCCTGAGGCGATTTTTGTGATCGGTCCCGCGTTTTCGCCCTTGTTTGCCGAGAGCAGAAACCGTGCGTCCTCGCGGCCGGCCGCCGAAAACTTCGGCAGCGGTATAAGCTCCGCCCAAAACCGCGCGTCCGGCATGGAAAGCTCGGACAGCTCCCGCTCAATGTCGCGCGCAAGGTCTTCCGCCGCCTTGGCGCGTATCGACGACAGGACGGCGGCCTTTTCCGTGCAGACAATGTGCTGCGCGGCGCGCCTGCGTTCAAGCTCGTCAATCGCGGTGTCCGCGTTTTGCAGGCGGGACAGCTCCTGCGTTTTGCTCTCCAGAAGAGAAATCGCAGACTCCTCGTCCCCTCCGTATTTGCGCGTTACGCGGCGAATCTCGGCAAGCCGTGCCTGAAGCTCATCCAGCTCGTGCAAGCCGAAGCCCAAGGAATCGCGGAAAGCTGACAGCTCGCCGGAAAGCTCCCTTGCCTCAAGGCTGAGTGCCGAAAGCCGCGCCTGAAGCTCCGCAAGCGCGGGAAACTCCTCCGGCAGCCCGACAGACAGCAGCAGCGCCTCCGCCTGAGACAGATCTCCGCAAACGCCGAAGCTGTCGTCATCTCCGGAGAGTAGCCTGTTCGACGAATACACGGCGTCGGCGACGCCCGCCGCGCTTTTTACAAACGCAAGCCGCCGCGACTTTTCCTCAAATTCGCCGTCCGTGAGGTTCGCTTCTGACAGCTCCTCAATTTCGGCGGTAAGCTGCTCCGCAAGCAGCTCGCGCTCACGCTCGGAGAGCTTGAGCGATTTTATCTCGCGCAGCAGCGATACAATTGAATAATACACAGCCCTGTAATCCGCAAGCTTTTCGCCGTTGCCGGCATACGCGTCAAGCGCCGCAAGGTGGTTTTTCTCCGAAAGAAGCTTTTTGCCGTCGTTTTGACCGTGAATATCAATCAGCAGACCCGACAGCTCACGCAAAACCGCAAGCGTCACCGGTTGGGAGTTTATGCGCACGGTGTTGTTGCCCTCGGGCGTTACGCGGCGGGTGATGATCAGCGATTCCTGCCGCTCAATGCCGTTTTCGTCCAGAAACGCGCTGATTGCCGCGTCTTTTTCCGTATCGGAAAACTCAGCCGTAACAGTCAGGTATTCCGCGCCGCGCCGAATCAGGTCGGAGCTTGCGCGCTCGCCGCCGATAAGACCCAAAGCGCCGATGATGATACTTTTGCCCGCGCCGGTTTCGCCCGTCATAACATTCAGCCCCGCGCCGAACTCTATGCTTGCCTCCGATAGCAGGGCAAGGTTTTTTATATAAAGCGTCTTAAGCATATTTTGCCGTCCTGCGCCGTATTATAGTCAATTAACTTGAAAAACTGTTCGCCTCGGCGGAAATTTTCCGCATTGCTTCGTCTTCGTCCTTGACGGGTTACGACACGTCTGCGTCCTCATCCTTGCAATGCAAAAAATATCCGCGCAAATTCAAACCGCTTTTCAAGTTAATTGACTATACCTGCCGTCCTTTAGTTTTTCGTAAACCCTGCTGTAAAAGCTTTTTTCAGCAAGATGAGCAAAAACCGTCTTCTTCTCAGACCGCCGAACACACAGGCTGTCTCCGACCAGGAGCGGCGCGATTTGCTGGCCGTCGATCGTCAAGAGCACATCGGAGGTTTTTCTGCCGCCGATTACGACCGAAACCTCACGTTCGGAGGAGAGTATAAACGATTTCGCGTCAATCGAGTGCGCGCAAATCGGCGTGACGATAATATTATCGCTCGTCGGCTCGACGATCGGCCCTCCGGCGGAAAGCGAGTAAGCGGTTGACCCCGTCGGCGTCGCTACGACAATACCGTCTCCCGTTACGCACAAAATGCGGTGTCCGTCGCCGAAAACAGAAATGTCCGCAACCTTTGACACGCCGCGTATGACCGCGTCGTTAAGCGCCCAGTACTTGCCGAGACACGTCCCCTCGCGTATAAGCTCCGCCTCCAGCACCAGCCTTTCTTCACGCAAAAACTCACCGGCCGCAATCTGCGCAAGCCTGTCAAGCTCCGAAACCTCAATTTCCGCAAGAAACCCCTTGCCACCCATATTAACGCCGACAACGGGAATCCCGGTGCCGAAGGAGAGCTTTGCCGCGCGCAAAACAGTGCCGTCGCCGCCAAAGGCGATGATCAGACCGAACTGCTCCGGGGAGATAAACTCAAGCTCGCCGTCGTCCGTGCCTTCATCTATCGGGAAAAGCAGGGGCGCAAAGCCAAGGGACGCAAGCAGCGTCTCCGCCCTGCGCGAGACCAAAAGCCCCTCGTCGCGCTCTTTATTCGGAAGAAGTAAAATTTTCTTCAAATGAATATAGTCCTTTGTCTTTAAGACGGCTAAGTCAGTGTCTCGTGCGCGGCTGTTACGACCGCCGAAATATCCAGCTCCGCGCACTGCGGGTTTTCGCTCTTTTTCAGGTGCGCCAAAAACTCAAGGTTGCCCTCCGGCCCGCGCACAGGTGAAAATGTCAGTCCCAGAACCGAAAATCCGGCGGACATTGCGTCCGAAATAAAGCTTTTTATGACCTCAAGGTGTACGCTTTTGTCCCGCACAACGCCGTTTTTGCCAACCTTTTCGCGCCCCGCCTCAAACTGCGGCTTTATAAGCGACGCGGCCTCCGCGCCGTCCGCAAGCACCTCGCGCAATGCCGGCAGGATAAGCCTGACGCTGATAAATGAAACGTCTATTGAAGCAAAATCGGGCTGCCGCCGCTCCTTGCCAAGCAAAAAGTCATCGGGGCTAAGGTACCGCGCGTTTGTGCGCTCCATAACGGTAACCCGTTCATCTGTGCGCAGCTTCCAGGCAAGCTGCCCGTAGCCGACGTCAACTGCAAACACGTGCTCAGCGCCGCTTTGCAGCATACAGTCCGTAAAGCCGCCGGTCGAAGCGCCGACGTCAACACACACGCGCCCGGAAAGGTCAAGCCCGAATTCCGCGACAGCCTTTTCGAGCTTTAGTCCGCCCCGGCTGACATATTTCAGCCCGCCGCGAACCTCAATGCTTGCGGTATCGCCGACAAACTGCCCCGGCTTCAGGCACTTTTGCCCGTCAATATAAACGCTGCCCGCCATAATCGCGGCCTTTGCACGCTCGCGCGTTTCGAAATATCCCGCCTCGACAAGCGCCGCGTCAACGCGCTTTTTTTCCGACACTTGCGTGTACCTCCGCGCAAACGCTCTGAAGCTCCTCGGCAAGCCTTTCGGCCGAAAGGCCAAAATCCTCCTGCAGCTCTTGGACAGTGCCTTCCTTCGGCACAACGCCGCCGCAGCTTATTGACTTCACAGTTTTCGGGAAAACACCCGCCTTTGCAAGCTCCGCCACAATACTTTGCGCGATAATATCCTTGAAATTATCCTCAACGACCAAGAGCTTGCCTGTGCGAAGCAGTGATTTTGCAATGGGAGTAATATCCAGGGGTATTATTTTTTTCAATACGACGATATCCAGCGGCACGCCTGAAATATCGGCAGCGTCGCACAGATTCTGCGTGAGTGTACCATAAGTAACGGCCGTAACGCGCGGATTTTCATCAGAAATAACCGTTGCTTCAGTGAACCACCTGTCGGGCGTGCACGCAGGCAATTCTATATTCGTACCCGAACCCTTCGGGTAACGTATAACGGCAATGCCCGGTGTTTCAAAAGCGGCGATTTTCAGCATTTTTCGCAGTTCATTGTAATTTTCCGGAGCAAAAACCGTTACGTTCGGTATGCTTGCAAGCAGACCCACGTCAAATATGCCCTGGTGCGTCTCACCGTCTCCCGGGACAAAGCCCGCGCGGTCAACCGCAAGAACGATATGCTCATCCGAAAGCGCCGCGTCGTGTATCAGCATATCGGCTGCGCGCGGCAAAAACGTTGAGTATACGCAGAAAACAGGGATAAGTCCGCCGCGAGACAGCCCGGCCGCCATAGTAACTGCATGCCCCTCCGCAATTCCGACATCAAAAAAACGCGAGCTGAAACGGTGCGCAAATTCGCTCAGGCCTGTTCCGCCGGTCATCGCGGCCGTAATTGCGCAAATGCGCTCGTCCTCCGCCGCGAGGTCGCACAGAGCCTTGCCGAATTCAGAGGAGAACGTCGATTTTTCCTCTGCGGGCAGTATGCCGATGCTTTTGTCAAACGCCGAAACGCCGTGATACTTCTCCGGCTCCGTCTCGGCGGGGGCATAGCCGCGTCCCTTTTGCGTGTTGACGTGCAGAAGAACGGGTCTGTCGGCGCTTTTTGCGATATTCAGCGCGTTTTCAAGCGAAATAAAATCGAGCCCGTCAACGGGGCCGATATATGCAAAGCCCATTTTTTCAAAAATGGTATCTCTCAGCAGGATTTTTTTGACGAA
>JAISTA010000105.1 GCA_031272845.1 Oscillospiraceae bacterium | reverse complement strand
GCCGAGACCACAGGATTACCGTTGTAAAACATACAAATCCGAACAATAAGCACACGGGACGCTGAGGGCAGCGTCCCCTACAAAACACCGCCCGAAATCCCAGCTACCACCACTGCACCTGCGTGTCCCGACGCGCAAAGCGCGGAGACAGACGGACGCACCCGACCGCACCCAAGTCAAACGGGTGCGTCGGTTTAACGCAAAGTTTGGCGGCAGACCAAAGGCAGGGACGTCGAGGACGCCGTCCCCTACGGAAACGTTGCGGCAACGGGGACGCAATTGCACCGACATAACATCCATACCGTCGCTACAATACTCGCCGCGTCGGGAGACGCACCCACCGTCCGCAACAAGTGCGGCAGCAATCGTAGCAGCACCATCCTTCCGGCCAGCACCCCCACCGCACCTCGCGCACACCGACCATCCGACCTAAGTCTTTAGCCCCGAACAGGCTTCGCCCCTGCGTGCGGCGGTGCACAGGCATTCGCGCACACCACCGCACTTCTCGCGGTGTGGGAACGCACCACATTGTAGCACCAGCTGTTGCCCGGCATAAAAAAAGATTTGCTTCTTTCTAAAAGAAGTCGCCCCTTTTTGGGGACGATGTCCGGCGAAGCGGAAAAAGTAACCGCCCACCGCGTAGGCGCTCTAGCTTCGCATAGAAGAACAGCCGAGTCCCTATTCCAAACTCCGCACCCGCCCAAAACAGAGAACTTTTCGTTCCCGCCTCCAGTTTTGCGCCTAAAAGAACATCCTCCTCGCCGCAAGCAAAATCCAAAACATAAACAAACCCGCCTCCAGCAAGCACCCGCAGAAAAAAAGCCCCCCCAACGCCCCCGCAAAAAAAAGTACGCCGTAGGGGGCGGAGCAGCGCCCTCGACTACCGCTGAGCAGTAAAAACCGCCGCCCCTCCCTAAATGTTAACTTCCGTTGACAAATTTCCACCAAAAAGCGGTTGCACACGCGGCGCAAAAGCGGTATCATAGCCTCAAGAGCAATTGACAGGAGGACAAAATTATGACATTTGCAGAAAACCTGATGGAGCTGCGACGCGCAAAGGGCTACTCACAGGAGGAGCTGGGCTTTTTGCTCGGCGTAACGCGGCAGACCGTTTCGAAATGGGAGACCGGGCAGACCACGCCGGAGCTGGACAAGCTTATTGCGCTGTCGCGGCTGTGCGGTGTGAGTATAGACGAGCTGGCGGGCAATGACCCGGCGGACGGCACGTCCGGCGACAGCGCGCGCACGGTTATAATGTACCCGCGCACGTTTTGCTGCGAATATAAATCACGCCGCACACTATTCGGGTTGCCGCTTGTGCACGTCAATGTGGGCTTCGGGGCGCGCCGGGCAAAGGGGATAATCGCTGTCGGTAATATCGCGCAGGGCGTTGTGGCGGTCGGTGCGCTCTCGCTCGGCGTTGTTTCGCTGGGCGCGCTGTCTGCCGGGCTGCTTGCCGTTGGCGCGGCGGCGCTCGGCGTTCTCGCCGCCGGGGGACTTGCCGTCGGCGCTTTGGCTGCCGGAGGAATCGCGGTGGGTCTGCTGGCTTTCGGCGGTGTCGCCGTCGGACGGTATGCCGTTGGAGGCTACGCGTCCGCCTCGAACATCGCGATGGGCGGCTACGCGCGGGGACATATTGCAATAGGTGACACAGCGGCAGGCGACTTTGTCTGGGGGAAAATCGAGGAGCTGACAAAGGCCGACTATGAGGAGATAAAAGACACAATCCTGCGGGAATATCCGAACATCTGGAAGTGGCTGCTGGATGTTTTTGTCCGGCGCTAGCGCGGTAATAGGACAACAAGAGAAAACTCCCGCTTTGCGGGAGTTTTTGGTTTGGGAGGAGAGCGGGTTATTGCTCCGCAGGGGTTTTGAAAAGTGACTTGATACGTTTGCTCAGCTCGGTATATACCTTGTCGCGTTCGGCGACAGTACTCAGTGCCCTCAGCGGGTTTTTCGGGTCTGTCACGGCCTGATATTTTTCAATCCCTGTCTCGTCGTAATCACAATAGCTGACCGGCAGCCATAAAATCGTTGCGCCGTCCTTGTCTGCTGCCGCCAGAATATCCGGCAGCTCTTCGCGCCACACGTAGTCAGACTCAAAGAAATTTGCCGACACAAACAGTATCGCAATTTTTGCCTTTGCAAGCGCACCCTTTATTTTTTCATTCCAGTTGTCGCCGGGTTTTATCTGCGTGTCGTCCCACCACTTTATGGCCGTGGTTCTTTCCAGCGTCTTAAGGTGCGGCTTTAATTCGTCTCTGATTTCCGCGTCCTTGTGCGCATAGCTGATGAACACCTCTGTGCGTTCTGCCTTGCGTGCCGTTGCAGCTTTTTCTTCTGCTTCTTTGAGGAGGGCGTTAATCTCGTCTATTTTATTCTTGATAAGCCGTTTTCCATTTTCACCAGCAGGAGCAGCCAAAAAATCTGAATTATCCAGCGCTTTTTCAAAATACTGTTTAGCTTTTATTAAGTCTTGCTCAACGCTTTGACCATCGCGAAACATTCTACCAAGGTTGTATGAGGCTCGCCAATAACCATGTTTATCCGAATTGATAAACAATCGAATTGCCTCATTGTGATTTTGCGTTACTCCATCTCCATTTTTATAGCAAACAGCTAAATCATTTTCCGCTGGTGCATACTCTTGTTGTTCGGATAACTTAAACCAAGTAATAGCGTTTTGATAGTCCTGCTCAACGCCCGTTCCTTTATAAAACAAACGTCCATATATATGTTGCGCAGGGGCATATCCATCTTCGGCAGCGAGTTTTATCCATTTCGCTGCTTCTTCATAATTTTTATCTATACCATTACCCCAAAGATAACAACTACCGACCCTGTATTGAAACGCCGGATCCCCTGCAATAGCCTTCTCCCGCAATATCCCTGTAAATTCCTCATCAGTGAGTTCAACGCTCATCCCCGCATCCTCCCTTGGCATTTTCCTCCACACTACCACAAAATTCACCAAATGTCAAGCAAAACAGCTCAAACAAAACACACCCTCTTACACCTCCTCCTTCAGATACCTCACCACCTTTATCCACGCCTGCTTTGTCTTCTGAAAGTCCTTGTAGTGCCGTTCGGCCTTGCTCTGATACAGCTCAAGCTCGGTTAGTACATCCGCGAACCTGTCATTGCTAAAATACGCGCACAGTTTTGGTATAACCGCTTGCAAATCGCGGCGGATTTTCGCTATGCGCGCGTCAAAATTCTTTTTGTCGGTGATGTAAATCAGCAGCGGCTTGTAGCGTATCCAGCCGATTGCGGCCTTTAGAAAACGGGTTGTCACGCCGGATTTGTCCGGCCTTATTTCCTTTAGCTCCGAGGGCAAAACGCCGTGCAGCAGGTTTTCATACTCGCCGAAGCCGTCGTGAAAGGTGTAGCAGTGAATTTTGCGGATTTTGCATTCGCAGATTGCCGTGCTCAGAAACGTATCCTCACCGCGCGCGCCGGGAGGATTGTAAAACGGGAAAACCTTGTCGATATTACTAAGATTGAATCCAAGATTCGCGCCGGAAATAAACTTCATCCCGCCGATTTCCTCGACGTACTCAACCATTTTTTCGTTGATAGTCGAAAGCCTTGCGTATGTAACGCCGCCCGTGTTCATCTTTTCCTTAACGGAGCTCCAACTGACTATATCGTTGCTCACGGCCTCTATGAACATGCGGAAGTCGCTTTCCGTCAGCGTGTCGTCAAACCGCAGCGTCGGAATCGGCGACACGTACCCGCAGTGATAGCCGTGCGTCATATCCGCGTGCTGAATATTTTGGACGTGCGTTGAGATTATTTCCTGGCCCTTCCATGCAATGCCGATCGCCGTTTTGAAAACCGCCATAGGGTACTCGTCGTCGTCAAGGAAAATGAGGTAATCCATATTGTTTTTCAGCGCGTAATAAAGCGTCGCGTTGCGCTTCATCGCGTAGCCCTCGCCGAAAAGCAGCCTGGCCTCTGCCGAGGTGATAACCTTTTTGTCAACCAAGCTCTGCGCCTCAACGGCTATCGATGCGCTGCTCAGATAGTGCGCGGAATCCACAGCGTCTAAAATGCCCTCGTCGGAGATTTTGTAGTCGCTCGCTCTGGTGTCTGAATATTTCAGGTCGTATGAGACGAACAGATTCAGCGAAACCTCCTTGTTTTCCGAGGCGTTCCAGCCCTCTATGTAGGCCTGCGCGACGTTTTTGAAGCTGCGCCGTCCGGTTACGAAGCCGATACCTACATTGATTTTGTTTTTGTCCCTCACAGCTCTGCGCCCAGTATTATTACCCTCCCGTATTATTTTTGATTTTCGCAAAAGCGGTTGTAAAAGCTTAAAAAGTAAGCTGTATTTTACAAGCCGGACGGCCCCAAAATACAGCTATAATTGATATTGTAAAGCGCCCTGAAAATAACGTGTACGATCCGGCGAAAAGCGCTTACTCGCTTTGTAAATATTGCTCTTTTGTCACGCCGAAAAGTCTGCTGTCTTGAAACCCCGAATTGCTGAGGTAGTAATCCTTTGCTTGCCCCTCTAAAAGCATTCCGCATTTTTCCAAAACCCGTCCTGACGCAGGGTTGTTGACTGAATGGGACGCTTCTATCCTGTTCAGCCCTATTTCTGAAAACATGTAGCGCAAAACAGCCTTTACCGCTTCCGTGGCGTATCCGTTTGACCAATATTTTCGGGCAACACAATAGCCGAGAAGGGCTTTTTGGTCGAAATCATTTATGCCGGCAATGCTAACCGAGCCGATCAGCCTGCCGCTTAGCTCTATTCCCCACTGATAGGTACAATCGGATTTATATCCGTCAAACACCTCGGCAATATAACCGCGGGAATAACCGGCGTTAGGATGAGGGCTCCAGCGCTCATATTTGCACACCTCCGGGTCGCTCATCCACGCACAAACCATTTCAGCGTCGCCGGGTTGAATTTTTCTGAGCAGTAATCGCTCAGTTTTAAGCGGCTGTGTTCCTTTGTGGATAATCAATAGATACCTCCGTCAGCCCTGCTTAGCCAGCCACTGTGCGCCGTATTTGTTGCACTCGTCCACAACAATGGGATTTACCCACGCGTTCAGGCACTCAATTCCGCCGATACACGGCAAAAACGCTCCGCCGGGTGCGTATTTGTCAATCGCGTCACGCACGTGGCGGCGGATTTCCTCCTCGGAAACCTCTGTCGGCGGTCTGTCGATAACGCCCTGGTCAAGCCCGCCCATCATAAGGAGTTTTCCACCCGTGTTCTCGCGCATTTTGATGATGTCGTTTTCAGGCAGCGCTCCCTGCCACATATCAACGCCGAGGTCGACAAGGTGGTTTTCAAAGCCGGTAATATAACAGTCGCTATGGTGCTGAACGAGCACTCCCCGGCTCCTGTAGTAGTCATAAAGCCGCTTGTAGTGCGGGAAAAACAGCTCCTTGAACTTTGCGGGAGAGAAAAACGGCTGAAGCTTGCTGCCCCAATCGTCGTGCGAATGAATAATGTCCGGATTCAGATTGTCGCAAAGCTGCTCCGCGACCTTCAGCTTCCAGTCGGTGTACGCTCCAAAGAAGTCGTAGCAGGCCTCTGGCTCCTCGTACAGAGAAATCAGCGTGTTCTCAAACGTCGTCAGACAGTGCAGCCGCTCAAATAGGCCGCGAAACGTCGGAACCATAACGAATTCCTCATTTCGGTCAACCGCCGCGACGTTTTTCTTCGCGTCAGACCAGTCAAGGTCGGACGGAATTTCAGGGAACACAACATAGTCGCGCCATTTCGTTATGTCCTTGATAACCTGATTTTCCTCGGTCACAATCGGGATAACGCCGGGATCCTCGCCCGGACGGT
>JAISTA010000102.1 GCA_031272845.1 Oscillospiraceae bacterium | reverse complement strand
TTGAGACTGCGGTACGGATAGCTGTTTATCAGCCTTGGGTCCGGCGGCGCGGGGTCTCGCTTTGTCGGGACGATTTTTTTGCTCTCGACAAAGCCGCCCGGAACGTCGTAATTGCCGGTAATTGCCGGAATCATATATATAGCGCGGCAGGTCTGCGTCGCGTTATAGCTCTGCTCAAACGCGCAGCCCCACTCGAGCGACATCGGCTTTGCCGCCGCCATCATACGCGCCGCGTCCAGTATCTGCTTTGCCGGAAGCCAGGTGATTTTGGACACGCGGCCCACGTCGTATTCCGCACAGCGCTCGCGCAGCTCGTCAAAGCCGTACGAGTACTTTTCAACAAACTCGCGGTCGTACAGCTCCTCCTGAATTATTACGTTCAAAATGCCGAGAGCAAGCGCTCCGTCCGTTCCGGGACGGATTTTCAGCCACAGGTCGGCGCGCTCGGCCAGCTCCGTTTTGCGCGGGTCGATGACAATAATCCTTGCCCCGGCCGCCGCGCGCTCGCGCGGATACCACTGAAGCTCGCCGTCGGCTCCGCTCGTCGTCGGGTTTGCGCCCCAAACGACCAGGCATTCGGGCTTTGCTTCGCCGTAATAATCGACGCAGTTAAACGCGCCGGAGGTTGAAAATCCCGCGTTTTTGCGCGGTCCGAGACATATGAGCGCGCCGGCTGACGTGATATTCGGCGTGCCGAGAGCGCGCGTAAAGCGCCAGAGGTACGGAACGAGGTGCCGGCCGGTGCCCGTTATCGCGGAAATGCACTCCGCGCCGTATTGTCCCTTTAGTGCGCCGAGTCTTGCCGCGATCGTGTCCAGCGCTTCCTCCCACGTAATGCGCTCCCACCTGCCGCTTCCGCGCTCGCCGGCGCGTTTTTGCGGGTACAGCAGGCGATCCGGGTGGTACAGCTGCTCGATTATAGACATTCCCTTGGCGCAGGCGTGGCCTCGGTTTAACGGCGCGTCCTTGTCGGGGCGTATTTTTACAACGCGCCCTCCGTCAACCGTCAGTATATGTACGCAGCCGCCGTGACACCCACGGCAGGCCGTTCTGTATTCGTTGGAATTAAGCTCTTCGCTCACAAAAACGCTCCTTGACAAGCTGGTTTATATTCATTATAATCGAATAACAGACATAAGTAAAATGAATGCTTTTTATAGTTGACATTATCACAATGAATATTTCAAACCTAGAGTATTACCGCGTATTCTACCAGCTGGTGAAAAGCGGCAGCATAACCGCCGCCGCCGATTCACTGTTTCTCACGCAGCCGAGTGTGACAAAAACGCTTCAGCGTTTGGAGGAGCAGCTGGGCTGCGGGCTTTTTGTGCGCACAAAGCGCGGCGTAAAGCTGACTGCCGAGGGCGAGCTTTTGTGGAGCCGCGTCGAGCCCGCGATCGACCTGATCGTATCCGGCGAACGCGAGCTTGAAGCCGCAAGGTCGCTGGAGATCGGCACGCTGTCGATTTCCGCGACCGAAATGGGCTTTGCAATGTACGTTTTGCCCGCGCTTACAACATTTCTCGCGGTTCATCCAAATATAAAGGTGCGTTTTCACAATTCACTGACTGGAAACACCGTTCAGGCGCTGAAAACTGGACTTGTCGACATTGCGATTTTCTATTACCCGTTTGAGCCGGACAGCTCGCTTTTCGTTGAGATAATCGACGTTTTTGAGGAAAGGCTTGTAGGCGGCGCGCGTTTTGCGGGTCTTTCGGGACAAAAAAACGAGCTTTCGTCGCTCGAAAAATACCCGTTTATCTCCATGCCGGAGGGCACGAGCGGCAAGGACTATATGGTAAGGGAATTTTCGCGGTACGGCCTCGGCTTTGAGCCGGACATTGAGGTTACGACAATGGAGCTTGTGGTTAAAGCCGCCGCGAACAATCTCGGCATAGGCACCCTGCCGCAAGGCGTGGCCGAGACCTACTTAAAACGCGGCGAGCTTTTTGAAATTCCGCTTACCGTACCGCTGCCGAAGCGGGAGGTTTACGCAGTGACAAGCCGCGACTTCCCGCCCGGCCTTCTGACGCGGGCGTTTATGGAGGAATTACGTGGTTGAGCGGAGCCGCTGCTGATTAATACGCAGTCGGGGCAGGGGATGTCCGCCGGAAGGCTTAAGTGTTGACATTGCGGACCGCGCTATGTATAATCAGCTTATACAATATACACTAACCAAAGGAGTGCAATCGTGAAGCTATATATCAGGCAAAAGGTTTTTTCCTGGCGGGATCGTTTTACCGTCAAGGACGAGGCGGGGCAGGACCGCTATTCCGTAGCCGGTGAGATATTCACTTGGGGGCGCAAGCTGCACGTGTACGACGCGGCGGGAAATGAGGCCGCGTTTATCCGTGCAAAGGTGCTCACGTTTCTTGAGCAGAAGTATTATATCGAGCTTGGCGGGCAGTGCTACACGCTTATAAAGGAGTTTACTTTTTTTAAGCCGAAATTCCGGCTTGAGGGCGTGCCGTGGAGGATGGAGGGCAACTTTTGGGAGCATGAATACAACCTTGTTGACGGCGGAGAAACAGTTATGAGCATATCGCAGAAGTGGCTTACCTGGGGCGACTCCTACGAGCTGGACATTGCGGAGCCGAAAAACGAGCTGCTGTGCCTGTGCGTCGCGCTTGCGGTGGACGGGATGAAGCAGGACGGAGCCGACGCTGCCGCCGCCTCGTCGTCGGCACACTGAGTGCCTGAATTTACAGACGCTTGCTGAGGCGTGCGTCTATCAAGCGGTTTGACTATAACAAAGCGGGGACGATTCGGCCCCGCTTTTGTTTTTGCCGGGGCGCGGCGGCGGACATACATATGTAATGTATATCCGCGCCGCCGCTGTCTGCGCCGAAAATCAAGTGCTGATATAAAAGTTAGAAAATGGTATAAACGGAGATTGAACGGCTCTCAGGCAGAAATGTGGGCGAACGTTTTTTTGATATCGTGTCGATAATCCGTCAAAAAACGCATATTTTTGACGGATTTGAATGTAAAATTGCCTTTTTACGCGCGGTTCAATATTGAAAAAAATGTAAAATAAAATTTGTTCTCGTACATAAAATTGTAATGCAAAACAGTGAAAAAATGTTGAACGGTAGAGTAAAGGTAGCAAAAAGGAGTATAAAAATCATCAATTGACGCTTGATTAGTAACTTGACATATGGGTGCTCAAAAGACTATAATACACTTAATGTATGATGATGATATAGTAGCTTCAGATTATTTCGTTCAATCGTTGGCCGTGTGGTCTGCTTGGTTAGCTGTTCATCTTAAAAATAGTTTATATTCTAAACTATTTTTAACAAAAGCCGCGCCTGATTAACATAACCGTATTTCACCATTCTTATTTTATCATACCTAAGTTTTTTATACGCTGATTTTGCTTATATAGTTTGTTTTTTTAACTATTATGTGTGCCTTGAATTTATTCTGCGTTTGTTTTCACCTATTCTGCATATGCGCAGGCTTTTGAGATGTTAACGGCGCGCGCCGGGGCAGGGTTCCCGGCAAGGGAGCGGCGGGCAGATAATATTCGCACCCGCTCTGTTTTAACCGCTAATTTCCGGTCGCGGGACTGACCGTAAGTCCGAATCTATTTAATACAAATCCAATTGAGAAAATCGAGAAAAAAAGTACTCTGATTAAGGAGCAAGAACATGAAGAAAAGAACAAAGAAGCTGCTGGGAAAAGCGCTGTCGGTGCTGATGCTGTTTGCCATCCTGCTGCCGTTTGCACAGCCGTTTTCCACATTTGCCGAGGGTGCGGCGGATCCCGTCGCGCTGAGCGAATACGACGAGGCAAAAGCCCCGGTAGGCCTTAAGCTAAAGGAAAAGGCCTATGACGCGGCTGCAGATGAGCTGACGCTTGAGGTTTCGGCTCTCGCCGAGTCAACAGACAGCGATACATATATATATAACAATGTATCGCTCTATGTTGTGCTTGACGAGGCGGGAATTAAATCCAACAAGATAACCACCTCAGGCGTAACGCTTACCTCCGGAACAGAGTACAAAGCAACGGTCACGCTCGTCGGCGTTAGCGACGCGCTTTATCCGTCTGTGCTTGAGGACCTGACGCTCCGCGCCAAGGTCGGCACGCGCATGCTCGAGAGCGAGCCCGCAGAGGCCGCCGCGCCGGCGCCTACACCGACGCCGACGCCGGCCGCTTCGCCGACGCCGACGGCGCCTGTGCCGGCAGAGCCGGCTCCGGCTCCCTCGCCGACGGAGGAGCTTGAAATCGCTCCGGCTAAGCCGCTGAACGCGCCTCCTCCTCCGACGGGCGTTGCAAAGCCGGGAGTGGTTGCAAGTGATTTCGGCGATATTTCGATGATTCGCTACTTTAACACCTCGCCTGA
>JAISTA010000031.1 GCA_031272845.1 Oscillospiraceae bacterium | reverse complement strand
TATAACCAGCGAATACAAAACAAAGAAAAAGCCATACGAATATCAAAACAATGGTTTTCAGAAGGCCGACTCAGTTGTAAATGATATGACACAGCTCCTGAAAAGCATAAAACTCGCAGTGTGGCAGCTGCTCGCGGTAATTTCAATTATTTGTATTGCCGTTTACATAGTAATCCGAGTATTCTCAACATAACCGTTTCTTCAGACAATGCTTTTTAGCTCCGACAAATCCGCAATCTCGTAAGTCGGACGAACCGCCGTGCGGTTCTCCGTTCTTGCGGGATTGTAGTAGCAGGTGTCGATTCCGTAGCCCGCGCCGCCCGCAATGTCTGACGACAGCGAGTCGCCGACGACAAGCACGCCGCCGGTGCCGGAAAGTCCCAGCTCACGGAACACCGCGCCGAAATATTCGGGAGCGGGCTTTGCGTATCCGACCGATTCGGACGTGAAAATGCCCTCGAAGCAGTCCATAATACCGGAAACGCGGAACCTGCCCAGCTGCGTTTTCTCAAGACCGTTTGTGATGACCGCAAGGCGGTGTGTTTTCGCAAGAAGCCTGACGATTTCCTCCGCGCCGTCAATCAGTATCGCCGTACCCGCCAGTCGCCTCTTGAATTCGGCGTTGAACAGCTCGGGTGACAGCTCGGAAAAGTCTATGCATGCCAGAAAGTCCGCAAATCGGGAGATCTGCACCTCGCCTGTTGTTAATTTGCCGCGCTCCAGCAGCTTCCACTTTTCGTGGTTTATGCTGTGGTACATAGCGTAGCTGCCGTCTGACGGGGACAGCCCGAAGTGCCGCATAGTGCCGAAAAGAGCCTCGCGCTCGCCGGAATCAAAGTCGAGAAGAGTCCCGTCCGCGTCAAATAAAATTGTGTTGTAGTTCATTGAGCTGTACCAAACTGATTTTGTCTCGGCAGCGCCGAAGCCCAAGCGTTTGTAAATTGCGCTATGCTTCGGTATCTGTCTTGTTTCTCCGGAGACGCGGCTTTCATTGCAACGTCATACAGCGCTTTGCCCGTCCGCCAATCTTCAAATTCGCGGCTTCCGGAATAGCGAAGCTCTTCGGCATTGCCGCCGAAGAACATAAAAGAGACTGCACCGAGCGTGAACACGTTTGTCGTTTCGTCAATCACCGCGCCGAATTTGTTTTCCTCCGGCGACTTAAACCTCTCAGAGCCCCACATTTTGCCCATTTGATTTATGTAGGGTCGCTTTGAGAAAAGATCAATATCACAAATGGTTGTCGTGTCAGTTTCAAAGTCGTACATAATACTGCCGTCGTAGAAATCAATCGCAATATAGCCTTGTTCGGCAACCTGCCGCAAAAAATCGCAGACGACCTCAAAGGATTTCAGCCGTTTTTCGAGCGGCAAGGCGTAAAACCGCTGCCAGGGAGACCTTTCGCCGGTGCGCTCGTATTTGTCAGAATTCCGGTAGTCCATAATGCACTCGCCGTCCGCCCACTTAAACACGGCGGTGTACAAATCCCCGTATTGATAATGCCCGATAAGCTCAATCAGTGCGGGGTGACGCAAAGCCTCATACAAAGGAATTGCTTTTTTGAGATTAGCGGCTGCTTCCGCGCCTGTCACACAGGAATTTGTCGTATCCGCTCCCGCGATTTTGATGAAATATTTACCCTTTTTGCCCGCAACGCCGAAGCTGATATTGCCCGAGTCGTTTTGGTCAAACACCGTAAATGTCTTGCCGTAGCGGCACAAAAAGGACAGGTCGCAGGCCTGCTTTAGAATGTAGGATATTCCGTCGATTTGATAGGTCATAATTTATAAATAAATAGGCAGTCCGGACAAAGCAGGACTGCCGACGCTTACAAGGAGAAAGCAAAAGCTTATTGCTTGTACAAAGACGCAGACGCTATTGCCGGAATATTAAAAAGTTCCATAAATATGTCCGCCGCCTTTCTCGTGTGAGATTTGAGTTTAGCTGTCTAATCAGGCTGCCGCAAGTAACGGCTATCCTATGTACAATAGGTGTTAGTGTGTTTTCTTCAGTTCAGCGTTGTTCCGTCGCTGTCAAACCGCTTATCGTTTCAGGCTCTGACGGATGACAGCACTGCCGTCCTCGAACTCAACAACACCGTGCGCGCCGTTGACAACCTGCAGCAGCGGCGGAATATGTCCGATATCCGCGTCATAAATCACAGGAACACCTAAACCGCCAAGTCCGCGCTCCAGCGCGTCGGTCAGCGTGAAATCCCTTGTATCGGAATATTCCGCAGGACGGCCGTATATAATTCCGCTGCAATACCGAAACCATCCGCACTCACGCATTTGCCATAGCGTGCGGTAAATTTCTGCGGCGGTCATCTCACAGCTTTCCAGAGTCCAAATGAAGCCGTCTTGTTTATATACTTCTAAGAAAGACGAAACCGGCGCAAACCTTGTGCCGAGCAGCTTGCAAATAGTGTCCATACAACCGCCGAGCATACGCCCGCTAAAGGCGGTGTGACCTTCACCGCGCAGGGCTTTCCAAAGATTCTTTTGAGAGAGGCAGTATGTGTCTTTGGAGGGGTCGGTAAACTCTGACGTAAAGCTGCCGCAAAACGGTGCGCTGTGCTGTACGGTTTCAGCGCTTTCCATTACCGAAAATGCCTGCAAATCCGATTCGGCAATTTTTGCGCCGCCCATGTTTATAAAGTCCGAGCCGTGGACAGTAGCAATTCCGCAGAGCAGTGTGAGCGGAAAGGTGAGTGTGGTAAGGTCTGAATATCCGCATATCCACTTTGGCGGCAGAGCCGCCAGCTTATCGAAATCCAGCAGAGGCAAAAGCTCCATCAAGAATTCACCGCCCCACGGCGGTATGATAGCCGCAATTTCCGGATTTTCGTACAGGCTCATAAATTCCGCCGCGCGGGTTTCCGGGTCTGCACTCGCGCACTTAATGCGGCTGCGAACAGCTTTGGTTTCAACCACAGTATCACCCAGAGCCTGAACATTCGATATTGCCCTGTTCAAACGCGGAAATAAATCCTCGCTAACTCCTGCGGAAGGAGCGCAAACGCCGATAGCATCACCTTTTTGCAATAAACGAGGGTATTTCATAGAGTTCGGTTATGTATCCATTGGTGCTCAGCGGCACTTTTCTTCAGTTCAGCGGTGTTCCGTCACTGTCAAACAGCGGCAGCGGCGCAAGGTAGGTTATATCCTCGCGGCCGATTGCGTCGCCCTCCGCGAGAATCGCCATTTTGCCGACTGTAATGCCGCCCGCCTGTTCGACAAGCGACTGCACGGCGCGCAGGGATTCGCCCGTTGAAATAACGTCGTCAAGAATCAAAACGCGCTTGCCCTTTATTTTTTTCGCGTCCGCCCCGTCCATATAGAGCTTTTGCTCGCCGACTGTTGTGATTGAGTTTACCGTTACCTCAAAAACTCCGTCCATATACAGCTTTTTTGCCTTGCGCACAAGGAAATACTCATTGCGCCCGGACTGACGGGCCATCTCGTGGATTAGAGGAATTGCCTTTGCCTCCGGCGCGACAAGATAGTCGAACTCCGGCGCAAGCTCAAGCAGCGTCCTTGCCGCGTGAACCGTCATTTCAACGTCGCCGAAGATGACGAACGCCGCTATCGTCAGCGTGTCAGACGCGGGACAGAGAGGAAGCTCCCGATGAAGTCCCGCAATATCAATAGGGTAAGTTTTATCAGCCATCTTATTGTCGCTCCGCGAATTAGTTACATCCGGTGCAAGCCCGAATTGTTATAATAACGTTTTTTGCTTTTAATAAGGCGGAGGCTCTGCCCCGCCGACTCGTTTAATGCAATAACGCGGCGGGAGCAGAGCCCCCGCCCTACATATCGTCAAAAATATTCAAGCCGCGCTTACTTCGCGTCTATCGGCAGACCCTTTGCAATGCGTTCCTTGATTGCGTCCTTGCGCGAGAGGTTAACGCGTCCGCGCTCGTCAATCTCCGTGACCTTGACCCAGGTCCAGTCGCCGACGTTGACGACGTCCTCAACGGTTGCCACGCGGTGATCCTCAAGCTTTGAGATGTGCACCATACCGTCTTTTCCGGGGACAAGCTCGACAAACGCGCCGATCGGCAGAATCCGCACGACCTGGCCGTAATACAGCTTGCCGACCTCAGGCACAAATACGATATTGTCGATCATCTGCTTTGCGCGGCGGCAGGCCTCAATGTCCGCAGAGGAGATGAATACGCTGCCGTCATCCTCAATGTCGATCTTCGCACCTGTTTCGGCCTGCATTTTCTGGATGACCTTTCCGCCCGAGCCGATGACCTCACGGATTTTGTCCGGGTGAATCTTCATGGAAATCATCTTCGGCGCCGTCGCCGCAAGCGTTGTGCGCGGCTCCGCGATCGCCTTTGCCATGATCTCGTCGAGAATCTGAAGGCGCGCCTCACGCGTTGTCTCAAACGCGTTTTCGATAATGTCATACGTCAGGCCGTCGTTCTTCAGATCCATCTGAATCGCCGTTATACCGGCCTTTGTGCCGCCGACCTTAAAGTCCATCTCGCCGTGGAAGTCCTCGACGCCCTGAATGTCGATGAATGTGTTCCACTCGTCGCCGTCGGAGATAAGTCCGCAGGAAATTCCCGCGACAGGCGCCTTTATCGGCACGCCCGCGTCCATAAGGGCGAGCGTTGAGCCGCAGATTGAGCCCTGCGAGGTTGAGCCGTTGGAGGACAGAACCTCCGACACGACGCGGATCGCGTACGGGAACTCCTCAAGCGTCGGCAGAACAGGCTCAAGCGCCTTTTCGGCAAGAGCGCCGTGGCCGTATTCGCGGCGCGAGGTCGAGCGCGAGGAGCGCGCCTCGCCGACGGAGTACGACGGGAAGTTGTATTGGTGCATGTAGCGCTTGAGCTTTTCCTCATGGATCGTGTCAAGCTTCTGCATTGCGGCGATTGTGTCAAGCGTTACGATTGAAAGCACTTGCGTCTGCCCGCGCGTGAAAAGTCCCGAGCCGTGTACCAGCGGGATAACGCCGACCTCCGCCGCGAGCGGGCGGATTTCGTTCGGCGCGCGGCCGTCTACGCGCTTGCCGGCGAGCAGCCACTTTTTAACGACTTTTTTCTGGATCTTGTACGTGATTTCCTCAAGCTGCGAGGTGATTTCCGGATACTCCTCGCCGAACTCGGCAATGAGCTTTTCAACGACGGCGTTGTAGCGCGTGTCGCGGATATTTTTGTCGTCCGTGTCAAGTGCGTTTTCAACGTCGGACAGGTATTTGTCAACAATTTTGGCGAACAGCTCGTCGTTAAACGCGGCGTGGTCGTAGGTGAACTTGGGCTTGCCGATTTCGGCGACCATTTTGTCGATAAGCTCAATAATGCGCTTGATCTCAACGTGCGCGGCCTTGATTCCGCCGAGCATAACATCCTCCGGGACCTCCTTGGCGGCGGCCTCAATCATAACGATTTTCTCGCGCGTTCCGGCAATTGTGCAGAACATCTGCGACGCTTCCTTTTGCGCAAGCGTCGGGTTAATGACAAACTGGCCGTCTGCGTATCCGACATTGACCGACGCGATAGGTCCGTTAAACGGAATGTCTGAAATTGCTACTGCGGCCGAAGCGCCGATTGCGGCGGCAATCTCCGGGCTTGAATTATTGTCAACCGAAAGCGTTGTGCAGGAAATGACGACGTCGTTGCGCAGGTCGGACGGGAACAGCGGGCGCATGGGACGGTCTATCGCGCGGGCGGCAAGCACCGCTGCCTCTGACGGACGAGCCTCGCGGCGCAGAAATCCGCCGGGAATGCGGCCAACGGCGTAGTGCTTTTCCTCAAAGTCGACCGACAGGGGGAAGTAGTCGATACCGTCCTTTGGTCGGGCGGAGGCTGTTGCTGTACAAAGTACTGTGGTGTTGCCGTATTTCACGAGAACTGCGGCGTTTGCAAGCTCTGCGAGCTTGCCTGTTTCAAGCGTCAGGGTTTGGCCTGCAAGCTCGATTGAGTATGACTTAAAATTCGGGAATTCTCTGTTTTTGATGATCATTTGCGGTTTTCTCCGTTGTTTTTTATTTTACCGCAGACCGTCAGCACCTGAAAGGAGCTCCAAAACACGCGTACAGCGCCGATTTTGAGGTTCTTTTCAACCGCTGATGGTAAGCGGTTTATTGGTTGATTAACTATAGATAGCGTTGACCGACAGTGAGGATAAAACCAATCACTGTCGGTCGGGTAGGGCGGGGGTAACCCCTATTTTCTTATTCCGAGCTTTGCGATAATCGCGCGGTAGCGCTCGATGTCCTTTTTAATAAGGTAGTCGAGCAGGTTGCGGCGGCGGCCGACCATTTTAAGCAGGCCGAGACGCGAATGGTTGTCCTTCTTGTGAACCTTCAGGTGCTCCGTCAGCTGCGCGATACGCTCTGTGAGAATCGCAATCTGAACCTCCGGAGAGCCCGTGTCCTTTTCGTGTGTGCGGTTACCTTCAATAACCGTTGTTTTCTGGTTCTTCGTAATCATAGTGATTTCCTTTCTTTCGCTGGAATATCAGCGTTTATTCCTGAAACGAGGCGAGCGGCGGAAAGGTTTCGGTATCCGCTTGCTGCGTAATAGGATAGCCTGATTGTAACACACAAACGAAGAATTGTCAAGCGGAAATTTGCAGTGCCGCGCCGCTTTGACAAACGGCGC
>JAISTA010000021.1 GCA_031272845.1 Oscillospiraceae bacterium | reverse complement strand
TTCAGCACGACCTGCGAGCCGCTGTCGTGCACCGGCTTTAGCAGTATCGGGTTCATCCGCACATCCGGCGCGACACCCGCCGCTTCCGCCTGCGTCACCTGCGCGCGCCCCATTTCAAGACCCTGCGCTGTGACAAAGGAGTTCAGCGCCATATTCTGCGACTTAAACGGCGCGACCTTATACCCGTCCTGACGAAAAATGCGGCATAGCGCCGCTACAAGCAGGCTTTTGCCCGCGTTTGACATTGTGCCCTGCACCATGATTGCTTTTGCCGCCATATTACCCCTCACCAAACGCCGAGCAGCGTTTTCATATATTCGCCGACGTCCATTCCATAGACTGCCGTCAGGTTTTCCGGCGAAAGCGCCGCCTCCGGTGTTCCGTCGGCGACAAGCCTGCCGCTGTCCATCAGCAGCACGCGCGTTCCGTAGACCTTGGCAAGCGACAGGTCGTGCACTACCGCAATCAGTGTTTTGCCCGGTGTTTTCAGCCACTCGTCCAGCAGCTCGAATATCCGCTTTTGGTATGTTATATCCAGATGGTTTGTCGGCTCGTCCAGAATCAGAATTTCCGGATTCTGCGCGAAAACCTGCGCCAGAAAGGTGCGCTGAAGCTCGCCGCCCGAGAGCGTGAGCACCGACTGCCCCCGTATCGCGGATAACCCGACGCGCTCAAGCGCCTCATCCACCGCGCGGCTGTTCGAGTCCTTGTGCGCGTAACGTCCGAGGCGAACGACCTCCTCGACAGAAAACGCGTATCCGACGAAATTGTTCTGAGTCAGCACGCCGATTTTCTTTGCCAGCTCCGCCGACTTCATTTTGCGCGCGTCGCGTCCGTCAAGTGTTATCCTGCCCGAATACGGCACAGCGCCGGTTATCGCGCGTACGACCGTAGACTTACCCGCGCCGTTCGGCCCTACGATCATAATGCGCTCGCCCGGCGCGGCTTCAAACGAAATTCCGTCTGCAATCGCGCGGCCGAAGTATTCAACTTTTATTTTTTCAGCTTTGAGCATTTGCTTAATATAGTACCGCGCTATCTCGCCGCGCGCTTTGCGAAGAATATGCGTATGAACAAAACCGCGCCGACAAGGCTTGTGACGACCCCGATCGGCAGCTCGCGCGGTGAAAACAGCGTGCGAGCCGCAAGGTCGCACAGCATAAGGAATATCGCGCCGCCGAAAATCGCGCCGGGGAGCAGCCGCTTGTGGTTCGGCCCCGTTATCATACGCACCATATGCGGAACCACAAGTCCGACAAAGCCGATGCTGCCTGAAACGGAAACGCACACGCCGATTTGTATGCTTACCGCAATCAGTACGGTAAGCTTGACTCGCCCGACAGAAACGCCGACATTGCGCGCGTTTTCCTCGCCGACGGCAAAGGCGTTTAGCTCCTTTGCGTGCAGCAGTAAAATTCCGCCGAACACCGCGCCCGAAACGAGCAGAAGCCACATATTCGCGTAGCTTTGAGACGCAAGCGAGCCTAGCGTCCAGTGGACGATGTTTTTCGCCTTTTCCCCGGCGTAGGTTATAAGAACAGATGTAATACTCGCGGCGAACATTGAGAAAATAACGCCGATAAGGATTATTGTGTCGGTCGAAAGGCCGGAATCCAGCCTGTAGGACAGCGCGAGGATAACGGCAAGCGACAAAAACGCAAACAGCGAGGCGAAAACCGTAGTTCCGGCAAACGGCAGACCGGGTATTGTAATCCCAAGCACGATTGCCGCAACTGCGCCGACTGAAGCGCCGGCCGAAACGCCGAGAGTCGTTCCGTCCGCCAGCGGGTTTTTCAGCAGCCCCTGCATTGACGCGCCGGAAATCGACAAGAGCGCGCCGACCAGCCCCGCGCATATAACGCGGGGCAGCCGTACGCCTAAAATAATTTGTGAGGTCCGCCACTCCGATATCGGAACCATAACACTGCCAAGGCTGAGACAAAGCCCGAAGGTAACGAGCGTCGCGGCTGCAAACAGCAGATATGTGAGCGGCAAAAAGCCCTCTTTTTTTATTTTGTCCTTACTGCGCGGCATTTGCGGCATTCTTTATGAAGTCATAAAGAGCCTTTGCGCCCTGCGCAAGGCGCGGTCCGGGACGGGACAGGGAGTTATCGTCAATGTTCGCGATTCCCTTGTTTTTCACGGCGGCGATTTTCTGCCAGTTTGCGCGGGAATAAATCTCCTCGTCGGGCTTTAGCCCCTCGCCGAAGTACATACCGACAGTCAGGATATAGTCCGGATTGCGCGCGAGAACCTGCTCCTCACTGACCTCGGCGTAGCCGTCAACATCGGCAAAGATGTTTGTCAGGCCGATAAGATCCGCGACCTCCTGCATAAACGTACCGCTTCCGGCCGTCCAAAGACCCCACTCAAGCGGCGAGACCTCAAAATAAACCGTGCCTTCAAGCTTGTTTTTAGAAAGCTCGGCAAAGTCGGCCTTCATGCCGTCAACGACCGCCTTCGCCTCCGCGTCCTTGCCCAGAAGCGTTCCGATTTGTCCGATTACGTTGTAGGTTTCGTCAATCGTCTTTGAGTCTGAGGTGTAAACCTGAATTCCGGCGGCAAGAAGCTGTGCGGACTGCTCGGCGGACTGCGCCATTGTTGCCATCAGCACAAGATCCGGCTTTAAGGCGATAATCTGCTCTACATTCGTGTCATTTCCCGAGTTCACAACCTGAACCTCGAAAATCTCGGCGGGATAGTCGCAGTATTCGCCGCGTCCGACGAGCGTTGACCCCGCGCCGAGCGCGTAGACAATCTCCGCGTCGGACGCCGTCAGGGCAACCACCTTTTCGGCGGGCTTATCGAGCGTTACCGTAACGCCAAGCGGGTCTGTCAGGCTGATTTTTGTGTCTGCCGGCGTCTCCGGCGCCGTCGGTTCTTCCGATACCGGGGCGGAGGGTGAGGCAGACGGTTCTGCCGTGGTTTTCTTGCAGCCTGCAAACAGCGTCACAACCAGCGCGGCGGCAAGCAGCAATGTGAAAATTTTGCGCATTTAATGCACTCCTAAAAAATAAAATCCCTGCGGCTCGGCACGCAGGGATAATAAGGCACAATAATAAACTGTGTACCCTAACTCCGTCCGTAGCAAAGCCTCGGTTACAATCGGCGGCACGGCGACCCGGCTTATCCCGGGCAAATGCCGGGCTTCACGGTTACTGGGATAGCGCGGGAATTGCACCCGCTTCTCCGAAGCTGTCGAATATGAAATTATAATATCAGGCTCCGGCCGATTTGTCAAGAGGGAATTTTTTTGGGGAGAGGACAAACGAACGCCTAAAGGAAATCAACCAAGCCAAAAGGTAATTCGCCCTTCGGGTGAGAAGCGCGCCAGCGCGATTTTGCGGTGCCAAACTTGTTGTAAGCATCGACG
>JAISTA010000195.1 GCA_031272845.1 Oscillospiraceae bacterium | reverse complement strand
ATTAAGTAGGTAACTTCCAATTTTACCCCCCCCCACCAAATAAAGGAAGGCGCATGAGAAAACTCGCGAACCGAATATTTTCAGTGCTGATTGCGCTCGCGCTCATTGCGGCGTTTATTCCCGCGTTCACGATTCCGGCGGGTGCGGCGGTCACGAATCTGGCGACTCCCCGAACGCCTAATCCGAATCAGGTCGTTTACGGCGGCGCGCAGGATATTTTCCGCGCTATCGGCAACCTGCACGTGCAGGTTCTGCCGGTGAGAGCCGGTTCTACCAATTATCAGCTTCCCGCGCTGCCCGCGAACACTACAATAGAAAAAGCTATTCTTATGCGGCACAATGAAGAAAATACTACAAACGGTCTGACGCAGTTTACGATTAAGCTGGATAGAGGAGCCGGAGCGGAAACACTTTATGTCCCCTTTGATTCGCATCGAACCTTTGGCAGCAGCCGCGTCGGCGCTATATCCTATTCAGACATAACGGCAATATTGGCAAATCAGGGCGGACGCCTTGACGCGATGAATTTTACAGCCACAGTAGACAGAAACGGAGCGGACTCAGCCGGCACCTATAATATCGGCTATACTTATCTGATTCTGGTTACCAGCAATCCCGTATTCCCTAAAAGCGTCGTCAACATCAATGACTATTCAACCCTCGCCGGCGATATCACGATAACCCTTAACGTTAGCCCGGGCTATAGAATTGTCGGGGAAACCAAGTTCATGTCAACTATGACGACCTTTGACGCCGTCGCCGTGAACTCCGATATATGCAGAATGTATATAAACGGCAACTTAATTTTCAATTGGGACGCGCTTGGGGAACCAACCGTTGGGAACAGAAACGGCACTGTTCTGTCCGGCGCATTGCCTGTAGATAAGCTTACTGACGTTACTAAAGTAAGCTTTAGAATGATAACGCAGAATCGTTCCTCCGGTAATGAATGCTATAGCTTTCTTATTGCGGAAACGCCCATCGGCGCGTCTGCGATCATACAAAAATACGTGGATGATTACGGGAACGACGTGTATCCGCAAACAAAGCACGAGCAAGACGTAACTGACGGGTTAGACATTTCATATCAGCAGCATTTAGACGCAAAAGCGGCTCCTGCCGGCTACAGCGGCCCAACCGCAATCGACTACGAGGATAATAATCCGAATTTCCTGTATCATATTCTCGACGATTCTGTTGTAACCTATCACTATACTAACGACCCGCAAAAAACAGACCTGCGTGTAATAGGCGGCACCGCTCCGGGCACAACGACAGACTGGCTGACCGGGTTTACGGCAACAGCCTCCGGCGCTGGCACCTACACAGCGCCGCCCGGCTACCACATCACGGGCATAACCTCCGCCGCAAACAGCGATACGCTGAGCATTCCCACGCTTTTAGGAGGTGAAAAGCAGATTGAGCTGTCCGTCACAAAGTACGGGACGGAAACGGCCACGAATTCCGTGTTTATAATCACGCTTGAAACCGACCTTGAAGAGGCGGGCTTTAAGGCTCACCTTAAAAGCGACGAGGCGGTGCCAGGCACAATCGCAGGCGATGAACCGGCTATTATTGAGGAAGCAATTACCGATACAGGCGTTCCGGGAACTACGACCAAAAAGACCTACACCCTGCCGAGCGGATACTACTTCAGCGGCAAGCCTGAGGACGAGTATATTCTCACGGGGACAACCGATACAGACGACATTTATGTTCTGGATTACTCGCCGGACGGCAAGAGCGTCAGCGTTGAGGTCACGTTCACCTATGACGACGACGTGCCGTCCGGGCGCGATACTGCCGTTTATAAGTCGAAGCAGGCGGCGCGCGTTTTGGTCAGCGGGCTTAATCCCAACGCTGTGGCTGACGAGGTTATGATTGGCCTTATGGGTGAGACGATCGCGGACAAGCTCAGCACGGATATAGCCGACTACGACGCGGATATTCTCGAAGTGGACGGCTACACCTACAGCGTAAAGGCGCCGGACGGCAAAATCTATACAACGCTCCAGGCGGCCTTAGACGCGAATCCGCGCTTTGACAATTCCGACAACGGCAACGCCGATGTAACGGAAGCTGCACCGGAGCTCGACGAAAATGTACAGGATTTCATTGTAACGTATGCTTTAATCCCGCCGCCCACACCGACGCCAACGCCGACACCCACTCCTACTCCTACTCCTACTCCTACTCCGACACCAACGCCTACTCCCACGCCTACTCCGTCGCCAACACCGGGCGGCGGTGACGACATAGATTCACCGTCGACAGGCGACGCGGGCATTGCGCTGTGGGCTGCCGCAGCCGTCGCCTCGGGGCTGGCGCTTGCGGCGCTGGCGAAAAGACGCAAGTCGGCGCAGAAGTAAGCAAGGCCGCCGTAGCGGTAAAGACAAATAGCATCGCGCAGTCTCCTGCAATTGCGGGGGGCTGTTATTTTTTGTCCCGCGATACGGATATATATAGTTAATCCACATGAAAAGCGGCTTGACTGTACAACATAAACAAAACTTTTATAAAGAAAATAAAAGTCTTGATAAAATTTCGCTTGACTCTATACCTTGGTTTAGTGTTATAATGCTATTAAAGCTTGAAATGGGCAAATTCTAGCAGTCGTTTGCGGGAGGGGCGGTTTTGGAACATCAATTGCTAATACAAGGGCTGAGCAAGTCCTTTCCCGGCGTGAAAGCGCTGGACGATGTTTTTATAAAGGCCGAGGGCGGCCGCGTCACGGCGCTTATGGGCGAAAACGGAGCCGGAAAATCCACGCTGCTGAAAATCCTCGCCGGAGATATTGAGGCTGACGAGGGCTCCTTTTCGATAGACGGACAGGCGCAGACGTATAAAACGCCGCTCGGCGCAATCTCTGCGGGCGTGAGCGTTATATATCAGGAGCGGCAGCTGATGCCCTCGCTGTCCGTTATGGAAAACATTTTTGCCGGAAAGCTCCCGAAAAACAGGCTCGGCATGATAGATTATTCCCGCCTGCGCCAGGATACGGAGGACATAATCGCGAAATTCGGCCTGGCTATTGACCCGAGGGCAAGCGTCGGCAGTCTTTCAATCGCGTATCAGCAGATGGTTGAGATAATGAAGGCCTATCGGCGAGACAGCCTTGTAATCGCGTTTGACGAGCCGACGGCGAGCCTTGCCGAGGCTGAAATCTCCATTTTGTTCGGGCTGATAGAGCGGCTCCGCGAGGCGGGCAAGATTATACTCTACGTATCGCACCGAATGTCTGAAATTTTCCAGACAACAGACGACGTGATCGTGTTAAAGGACGGTAAAAACGCCGGCGCCTTTATGACCTCCGCCGTTTCGGAGACGGAGCTTATCCGCGCGATGGTCGGGCGCGACATCGGCAATACATACGCGGGGCTTGACAGAAACACGGAGCTAGGCGCGGAGCTGCTGACTGTGCGAGACCTTGAAACAGACAAGCTGCAAAGGGTGAGCTTTTCAATGCGGCAGGGCGAAATAATCGGCTTTGCGGGACTGGTCGGCGCGGGGCGCACCGAGCTTGCGCGCGCGATATTCGCGGCTGACGGCATAAAGGGCGGAGAAATTATTTTCGGCGGCGAGCCGGTGCGCTTCCGGTCGCCGAAGGACGCGATAAACGCGGGAATAGCGCTTTGTCCCGAGGACAGAAAGGAGCAGGGACTCGTTCTGTCGCACTCGATAACAAAAAACATATCAATCCCAGTGCTTGATAAGCTGTTAAAGGCGCGGTTTTTGCAGACGGCGGAGGAAGAAAAGCTGGCCGATGAGGCCGTCCGTAAATACGACATCAGAACGCCCTCTGTTGACAAAAGAGTCGTCGAGCTATCCGGCGGCAATCAGCAAAAGGTCATCCTCGGCCGCTGGACAAACGAGAAGATGAACACAAAGCTGCTGATTTTAGACGAGCCGACAAAGGGAATCGACGTCGGCACAAAAGCGGAGATATATCAGCGAATCTGCGACTTTGCAAAGGCCGGGATCGGCGTTATATTCATCTCAAGCGAGCTGACCGAGGTCATAAATATCGCCGACACGATTTACGTTATGCGCAGCGGCAAAATAACGGGAAAGCTTTCGCGCGGGGAGGCGACGGAGGAATCGGTGCTTGCGCTTGCAATGAAGGCGGACGGCTAGGCGTCCTTCAGGAATTCCGCAAAACGTGCCCGTACTGAGCGCAAGGCTCAAAAAGTCTATATTTGAGGATAAGAAAGAATGAACGGCAAACGCTTTTTAATGTCAAAAACCTTTACGCTGCTGGCGTTTTTGGCGCTGCTGATTTTAGCCTTCGGAATCGCGACAGGGTGGCGGTTCGTCGAGCTTGTTAATATCAGAAATATTCTGCAGACGACCTCTGTAATCGGTCTTCTCGCCGTTGGGGCGGGCGCTCTCATGATTGCGGGTTATATCGACCTTTCGGCGGGCGGCGTGGGCACAATGTGCGCGCTTTTGTGCGCGGTAATGCTCTCGCGCGGTGTGCCGTGGTATGCCGGAACGCTTGCGGCCGTCGCGCTCGGAATTATCGCGGGACTGTTCAGCGCGTTTTTAATAAACAAGCTAAACTTTCAGCCGTTTATCGCGACGCTTGCAATGGCGCAGGTGACGGAGGGGCTAGCTTACCTTATATGCAACGCAACGCCGATACCGGTAAAGGATCCGGTGCTGAAATTCATCGGCGGCGCGCGGATTTTTACATACATCCCGTATTCGGTGCTTATCGTCATTATCGCCTTTGTCATATACGCGATTCTGATGAACAAAACAAAATTCGGCAGAAGCGTGTATCTCATCGGGGCAAATCCGGAGGCCTCGCGCCTTGCGGGGCTTAACCCAAAGCGGCTGACATACATTCTCTTTGCAAACTCCGGCGCGCTGGCGTCAATCGCGGGGATACTTCTGATGAGCCGCTCCGGCACGGCCAACGCGACCGGCATAACCAAAAACCAATTTTCCGGAATAACGGCGGCGGTTCTCGGCGGAATATCCTTCGGCGGAGGAAACGGCGGCATAGCGGGCGCTTTTATCGGACTGCTGATCCTCGGCAGCTTTAACAACGCAATGACGCTTCTGGGACTTGACGCGTATTTGCAGACGACGGCGGCGGGAGCGCTCCTGATTGCCGCGCTGATAATAGACAGTCTGACGGCTAGAAGAACACTGTCCGGCAAAAAGCCGCGTTCCAAAGCAAAAGCAGATAAGGAGGCCGCGCAATGAAAAAGCAATCCGCGCTTACAGCTATACTAAAGGCAAAAAGCCTGACGCTGACCGTTGCGGCGGCGGTCGTGATTCTGTTCTTCTACATAATGAACCGCGAGTTTTTGTCCGGCAACAGCATACGCTCTATTATGAACGCGATGAGCCTTTCCGGTATGCTCGCGGTCGGAATCTCAATCCTGCTGATAGGCGGCGAGATTGACCTTGCGACCGGCGCGGAGGCGATGTTCGGCGGAGTTGTATGCGCGGCGGCGCTTGCGGCGGGTATGCCGATACCGGTTGCGATAATCGCGGCGATACTGTTCGGCGCCGTTGCGGGACTTATCAACGCGTTTTTTGTGAACGTGCTGAATATAATGAGCTTTATCGTGACAATCGGAATGTCGTCAATTTACACGGGACTTGCGTATTACCTGACGAACGCGAAGGGCATAAACGTATCCGGCGCGTTTTTGAAGCTCGGAACCACCGCGCTTTTCGGCATCATACCAACGCCGTTTATTGTCATGGCGGTGTTTCTCGTAATCTACGCCTTTATTCTGCGGTATACGGACATTGGCCGCGCTGTTTATATGATCGGCGGAAACCGCGCGGCGGCACGGCTAACGGGCGTTAACCCAAAGCGCGTAACGACAATAGTGTTCGTCAACAACGGAGTAATCGCGGCAATCGGCGGCGTACTCTTGACCGCGCGTATGCATGTCGCGAATCCCGGCGCGGCGGCCTCCGGTGCTCTCGACGCAATTGCGGCCTCTGTTCTCGGCGGAGTATCCTTTGCCGGGGGCGCGGGCGGAATGGGCGGTTGCTTTATCGGGCTTTTGCTTCTCAACGCCTTTATCAACGGCCTTATGGCGGTTAATCTGCCGACATATTTCCAGCTTGTCGCGCAGGGAGCGCTGCTTATAATCGCGCTGTCTGTCGAGTATTTCAACGCTCGCGGCAGACAGAAAAGAGTCGCGGCGGAGGCCCGCGAGCTTATGAAAAAATAAGTTATACAGTGAATTAAGCTGACTAAAGCCAACCTAATTCACTATAAACGCGGCGCTTCGCACCGCGCGAACGCGTTCATAAGTACATAGGCAATTCATTTGCCTGTGTGCGCAGGTTGAAGGCTTGTTTTAAACTTAAATTACTATAATAAAGAGGAAAGGAAACATGAATAAGTTAAAGTATCCGCACGTATTCGAGCCGATAAAGCTTGGCGGAACCGTCTTCAAAAACCGCATTTTCGCGTCGCCCACAGGCTTTCGCGACTTTACGAGCGAGGACTTTATCACGCCGGACGGCTTTGCGTATTACGAGCGCAAGGCGCTCGGCGGCGCGGCGATGGTGTGCGTCGGCGAAACGTGCGTTTCAAACGCGTACGGCAAGCACGGCGACCAGCACCTTGTTCTGGACAACCCCAAGGCGCAAAACAGCCTCGGCAGGCTGTGCAACACCGTCCAGCGGCACGGAACGATACTGTCCGCCGAGCTGCAGCACGCCGGCTGGGCGGCAAACCGTCATTGGGAAACGCCCGGCCCGGCATACGCCCCTGTCGACATTGAGCGCGACGGCCGGTTTGTCCCCGCAATGCCTGAGGATATGATAGAGGCGACAATTGAGCAGTGGGGGCGCGCGGCGGGCTTTGCAAAGCAGGTCGGCTTTGGTATGGTGACGGTGCACGCCGGGCACGGCTGGCAGCTGCATCAGTGGCTGTCTCCCCTGACGAACACACGCAAGGATAAGTGGGGCGGCTCGCTTG
>JAISTA010000177.1 GCA_031272845.1 Oscillospiraceae bacterium | reverse complement strand
ACAGACATCCGTATCAGGTCAGCGGAAATGCCCGCTTCGGTCAGCTGTGCGTCGTTCATCTGCCGGTGTGTCGTTCCGGCGGGGTACAAAACGCACGTTTTCGCGTCGGCGACGTGCGTCGCAATCGAGCACAGACGCAGATTATCCATAAAAGCTGCGGCTTTTTCCCTGCCGCCCTCAACGCCGAAGGATATAACTCCGCAGGTTCCTCGCGGCATATATTTTTCCGCGAGCCCGTGATACCGGTCGCCCGCAAGTCCGGGATACCTGACCCAGCTGATTCCTTTTTGCTCCGACAGAAACTCCGCGACAGCCTGCGCGTTTTCGCAGTGCTTTTTCATGCGCAGCGGCAGCGCTTCAAGATGCGTTCCGAGCATAAAGGAATTCATCGGCGCGGGGCAGGCTCCAAGGTCGCGCATCAGCTGAACCGTCGCCTTTGTTATATACGCCGCCTTGCCGAAATCGCGCGCGTAAGTAACGCCGTGGTAGCTCTCGTCCGACGTTGTCAGGCCGGGGTATTTTTCAGCGTGAGCCGACCAGTCGAAATTACCGCTGTCAACAATCGCGCCGCCGAGAACCGTCGCGTGGCCGTCCATATATTTTGTCGTGGAGTGCACTACAATGTCCGCTCCGAATTCAAACGGACGGCAGTTCACGGGCGTCGGGAAAGTATTGTCGACAATGAGCGGAACGCCGTTTTTGTGCGCGGCCTGCGCGAATTTTTCAAAATCCAGCACAATCATCGCGGGGTTTGCGAGACTTTCGGCATACAGCGCCTTTGTGTTCGGCCTGAAAGCTGCGTTTATTTCGTCCGCTCCCGCGTCCGGGTGGACGAACGTACACTCAACACCCATGCGCTTCATTGTCACGGAAATCAGGTTGTAGGAGCCGCCGTAAATCGCGGAGGACGCGACGATATGGTCGCCCGCCTCACAGATATTGAACAGCGCAAAGAAAACCGCCGCCTGCCCTGAGGACGTCAGCATAGCGGCCGCGCCGCCCTCAAGCTCGCAGATTCTCGCCGCGACATGGTCGCTTGTCGGGTTTGCAAGCCTTGAATAAAAGTACCCGCTTTCCGAAAGGTCAAACAGGCGCGCCATCTGCTCGCTCGACTCGTATCGAAAGGTCGTGCTTTGAATCAGCGGAATCGTCCTCGGCTCGCCGTTTTTCGGCCGGTAACCGGCGTGCAGACAGCTTGTATCAATTGTATAGCTCATTTGAAATTTATCTCCGTTACATAACTCTGTTTTTGTATTCCGCCGTGACCCTTGCGGCAAAATTCGCAATTTCCGCCGCGCCCTCGTCGCCGCTGCGCGAACGCACGGATACCGTTGCGCTTTCGGCCTCTTTGTCTCCGACAATCAGCATATACGGCGCTTTTTGCAGCGTCCAGTGGCGGATTTTATACCCGATTTTCTCGCTGCGCGTGTCTGTTTCAACGCGCAGACCCGCGTCACGAAGCGTTTTGGCGACTGAATCGGCATAGTCGTTTACCCTGTCCGTCACAGGCAGCACAACCGCCTGAACAGGCGAAAGCCACAGCGGGAACGCGCCCGCGTAATGCTCGGTCAGGATTCCCAAAAACCGCTCGAACGAGCCGTAGGTCACGGTGTGTATCATAACGGGACGCTTTTTAGAGCCGTCAGCGTCCGTATAGTCGAGCTCGAAGCGTTCCGGCATCTGGAAGTCCAGCTGTATTGTCCCGCACTGCCAGGTGCGGCCGATTGCGTCCTCAAGGTGAAAATCAATCTTCGGGCCGTAAAACGCGCCGTCTCCGGGATTTATGGTGTACTCGCGCCCCGCTTTTTCAAGCACGGTTTTGAGTACGCCCTCGGAAAATTCGCGGATTTCCTGCGTTCCTATAAACTCCTCAGGACATGTGGACAGCTCAATTGAGTACTTGAACCCGAACAGCCTGTACACATAGTCGATTTTGGCGATAACTCCGGTGATTTCCGCCTCCATCTGCTCCGGCGTCCTACTTATATGCGCATCGTCCTGCGTAAAGCAGCGCACGCGGAACAGTCCGTGCAGCGCGCCTGAAAGCTCGTGGCGATGCACAAGTCCAAGCTCGGCAAGGCGCAGCGGCAGATCCTTGTACGACCACGGGCGACGGCGGTACGTCAGCATTCCGCCGGGGCAGTTCATCGGCTTTATGGCAAAGTCCGTATCGTCGATTTTTGTGAATTACAAAATTTCGCGGTAATGATCCCAGTGGCCAGAATGCCGCCAAAGTTGCACGGTGAGTATCAACGGGGTGCGAATCTCGTCGTAGCCGCGCTCCCTGTGTATCTCGCGCCAAAAACGCTCCAGCTCGTTGCGGATTATCGTGCCGTTCGGAAAATAGAACGGAAAGCCGGGTCCCTCGTCCATAACGGCAAACAGGTCAAGCTCACGGCCCAGCTTGCGGTGGTCGCGCTTTTTTGCCTCCTCCATACGCTCGAGGTACTCCGCAAGCTCTTCTTTAGACAAAAAGCAAGCGCCGTAGATTCTGCACAGCATACGGTTCGCGCTGTCCCCGCGCCAATAAGCGCCCGTCGCGCTTGTGAGCTTAAAGGAATTCGCCTTGATGTAGCCGGTATTCGGCACGTGCGGCCCCGCGCAAAGGTCGGTAAAGCCGCCCTGACGGAAAAAGCTTATCTCCGCGCCCTCGGGCAAGCCCTCGATAAGCTCAACCTTGTACGGCTCGTCCTTCATCAGCTCAAGGGCTTCATCGCGCGGCAGAACGAAGCGCTCCAGCGGTATGCGCTCCTTTATGATGTTTTTCATCTCGGCCTCGATTGCGTCGAGATCCTCCGGCGTAAACGGCGTTTGCACGTCAAAGTCGTAGTAGAACCCGGTGTCAATCGCGGGGCCTATCGTAACAAGCGCGTTTTTGTACAGACGTTTGACTGCCTGCGCCATAATGTGCGAGCAGGTGTGCCGGTAGGCAAGCAGGTAGTCGGGGCTTTCTTTTGATACAAAATCACTCATAATTTCCATCCTATAAAGCATAACCGCGAAAATTGCGGCCATACTCAAAAAAAGTACTTGATTTTTCAGTAAACATATGCTATTATATATGAATCTGCGTTAAAATGCAAGGGAATTTTTATTTTTTCGGGTGAAATCAAAATGAGCTTTATTAAAACCTTTATTGTGGTTGTTGATCTTATAGTCGCGCTTATCCTTATGGCGATCGTCATTATCCAAAGCGGCAAGACCTCCGGCCTTTCCGGCGCGTTAACCGGCGGTTCAGACACGTTTTTGTCAAAGAACACCTCGCGCTCGCTTGACGCGCGCCTTGCCCGCGCGACAAAATGGTTCGCGGGAGTATTTTTCCTGCTGACGATCATTCTGAACTGCATCGTGTAACCTGAAGCGGTCAGACAAACACACAAAAAGACGCCGCGCGGGGTTGACGCCCCGCGCGGCGTCTTTTTGCTTTGCGAATAATCGGCAAGGGCCGTACAAATAATAGAGCTATGA
>JAISTA010000123.1 GCA_031272845.1 Oscillospiraceae bacterium | reverse complement strand
CAACTGCGGCGGCTATGAGAGCCTTTTGGCGCTCGGGCTGCTGCGCGGCAAAATTGACGTATATCTGCCTGACCTCAAGTATTCCGACACTGCGGACGCGGTGCGCCTGTCCTCGCTGCCGGACTATTTTTCGCGGGCGCGGGACGCGATACGCGAGATGTACCGTCAGGTTGGGCGGCCTGTTTTCAGCGAGAACGGGCGGCTTTTGCGCGGCGTTATGATTCGCCATCTCGTTTTGCCGGGGTATTTGGAGAACACCTTTGATGTGCTCGACTGGATCGCGCGGAGCTTTGCGCCGGGCGAGGTTTTGCTGAGTCTGATGAGCCAGTTTACGCCGAACAACGCGGGAGAGCCCTCCCGCAAGCTGACGGCGCGGGAGTACAGCCGGGCTGTTGACTACGCTAACGCGATTGCGGATTTTGAGGGCTATTTTCAGGATCCGGACGCGGCCGGGGACGGCTATGTGCCGCGCTTTTCCTAGCGGCTTGTATCCATGCCGCTTGCCGCCTTCTTTTTGCGCAAAACCAAGCGGAAAGAACTGTGGATACAGGTTCTGTCAGCTGCGCGTGTGCGGCTGAAGTAATTTGACGTGCGGAGGCGGCAGGTTGAAAACAAAATGTAAAATCACTGCGAGGTGACGTTTTTTGGCTTGCAATGTTGCGAAAAGTGTGTTATGATAATACTATAATCATTCTGCCTAAAAAGCGCCCAGGTTTTGCGGTCTGTTTTTCGCATCGCCGTATCGTCGTCCTTGCCGGGTTACAACACGCCTGCGTTTTTCTCCCGGCAATCCGAAAAATATCCCCGCGAATCCGGAGCTCTTTTCAGGCAGAATGACTATAGCTGGCCGCGAAGGGGCGGCTTTGCGCATAAATTCGGAGGAAATCCATTGATTCGTTCTACATTTAAGAAAATTGCAGCGTCGGTTTTGGCGCTGGCATTTGTTTTTTCGCTCTTTTCCTGCAAGGCTGGAAAAGCTAAGTCAGGCATAGACGCGCTGCCCGCCGAAACCCTCGTTGCGCAGGTTGACGGCTACGACGTGCGCTGGGACCAGTTTTATTATTTCGCCAACTATATTGTCAGCTCCATGATAAGCTATGCTTCCTATTATAAGATTGATCTTACTGACTGGACGGCGGAAGAGCAGCTTGAGGGTACCGGCAAATCGTATCAGGAATACGCGATTGATAACGCATATTCCGGTCTGAAATGGTACATCGCGATATACCAAAAGGCGTTAGAGCTTGGCATTACGGTAACAGAGGAGCTCCAGACGCAAATAGACGCGGAGTATAAAGAAATGGTGAACTCCTACGGAACGGAGGAGTCCGCGCTTGCGGCTCTTGCCGAGCAGGGACTTGTTAAAAGCGCGTTTTTGTGGCTTTTGCAGGCCGAGATTCTTTATGACGCGATACTTGAAAAGCAGTACGGCGAAAATTACTCCGGCTTTCCGGACGACAAGACAGAACAGTTCATCGAGAGCAACGATTTTCTGCGCGCAAAGCACATTTTACTGCTGACCAGCGAAAACGACGTCGATTTTGACGAAGAGAAAAAGGCCGAGGTCCTTGAGGCGACAAAGGCGATAATAGAAGATCTCAAGGCCTATGACGGCGAGGATTTTGACGCTTATTTCAGCGAAATTATGGCGGAAAAGTCCGAGGATCCGGGTTCGGTCGCACAGCCTGACGGATATGTTTTTACGGCGGGCGAGATGGTTGACGAGTTTTTTAACGAGGCAAAGAGTCTTGGCGTCGGCGAATTTTCAGCCGAGCCGGTTAAGACGACGTACGGCTACCACATAGTCTACAGACTGCCGCTTTTGCCGGACGACAGCTATACCGACAGCAACAACGTTACAAAAACGCTGCGCGCGCGTGCCGCCGCGACGGAGCTTGACGAGGAGCTCAACGATAAATGCCAGCTTATGACGGTTGAGCAAAAGGCCAGCGGCAACAAAATCAAATTTGAGGATGTGTTCGTCAAGCCGCTTTTAGCAGAGCAAGAGGAAAGCAGCCCGACACCGGCAGGCTAACCGGCCGCCGTCGGCGCGATAAATATTTCGTAGGGCATAGGAGAAAGCTGCAATATGGCAAAGATACTTGCGATTAACGGAAGTCCGAGACCCGGCGGCAACACGGCCGCAATGCTTGAAACGGTGCTTGGCGTTTGCAGGAGCACCGGGCATAGCGCCGAGGTATACCAGGCTGGAGGCAGACCTGTTCTCGGCTGCGTTTCGTGCGGCGGGTGCCGGCAAAACATCGGCAAATGCTCGCGTGAGGACTGGCTGAACGAGCTGTACCCGAAAATGGCGGCGGCGGACGCGATAATTTTCGGCTCGCCGACGTATTTTTCGGATCTCACGCCGGAGATTAAGGCAATTATCGACAGAACCGGCTTTATCAACATGTCAGACGGGCGGCGTTTTTCGCGAAAAATCGGCGCTGCGGTCGTTCCCGTGCGGCGCGCGGGCGCGATTCACGTTATCGACTCGATAAACCACTTTTTCTTCATAAACGATATGGTCGTTCCCGGCAGTACGTACTGGAATATGAGCCTTGCGCGGGACTTGGGCGACTATGAAAAGGACGAAGAGGGAGCTCGCACAATGGTACGTCTCGGCGAGAACATCAACTGGCTTCTGGAGAAGCTGAAGTAATTTTTTATACAGCGCCGGTATGCAAGACGGAAAATGCAACTGTACTTTCCGTTTTGCGTATTTTGGCGGCGAATATCAATTTTAGGTAACCAAAGAGAAATGCTCAACACAGAAAAAACAATGGATAAAATCGTCGCCCTTTGCAAGGGGCGCGGCTTCGTATTCCCCGGAAGCGAAATTTACGGGGGGCTTGCAAATTCGTGGGACTACGGCCCGCTGGGCGCGCTGCTCAAGAACAACGTAAAGTCCGCGTGGCTGAAGAAATTCGTGCAGGAATCAAAGTACAACGTGGGGCTTGACTCCGCGATACTTATGAACCCGCAGACGTGGGTTGCGTCCGGCCATGTCGCGACGTTTAATGACCCGCTGATTGACTGCAAGGCCTGCAAAATGCGTCACCGCGCGGATAAGCTGATTGAGGAATGGGCGCATGAAACGGGGGAGGACGTTAAGGTTGAGGTAATGTCCAACCGGGATATGGTCGAATTCATTAAGGAAAAGCAGATACCCTGCCCCGGCTGCGGCAAGTCTGAATTCACGGATATACGCAAGTTTAACCTGATGTTCAAGACCTTTCAGGGCGTAACGGAGGACTCCGCGTCTGAGCTTTACCTGCGGCCTGAAACCGCGCAGGGCATTTTCGTGAACTTCAAGAATATCCAGCGCACGACGCGGCGCAAGATACCGTTCGGCGTCGCGCAAATCGGCAAATCCTTTCGCAATGAGATAACGCCGGGCAACTTCACGTTCCGCACGCGCGAATTCGAGCAGATGGAGCTTGAGTTTTTCTGCAAGCCGGGAACCGACCTTGAGTGGTTTTCCTACTGGCGCGAGTTCTGCAATAACTGGCTGCTCGCCCTCGGACTGCGCGGCGATTCCATCCGGCTGCGCGACCACGAAAAAGAGGAGCTGAGCCATTATTCGAACGCGACGACGGACTTTGAGTTTCTGTTCCCGTTCGGCTGGGGCGAGCTTTGGGGCGTCGCCGACCGCACTGACTTTGATCTCAAGGCGCACCAGACGACCTCCGGCGAAAACCTCGAGTATTTCGACCAGGAGACGAACGAGAAGTATATCCCGTATGTAATTGAGCCGTCTCTCGGCGCTGACCGCGTGACGCTGGCGTTTTTAATCGACGCTTATGACGAGGAAACGGTTGATGCGGAGAAAAACGACACGCGCGTTGTCCTGCGTCTGCACCCGGCTCTGTCTCCGTACAAGGCGGCGGTTCTGCCGCTGTCAAAAAAGCTGACGCCGGCGGCCGAGGCTGTGTTTGCGTCGCTGCAGCCGCACTTTTCCGTGGACTTTGACGATTCCGGAAGTATAGGAAAACGCTATCGCCGTCAGGACGAAATCGGTACGCCGATATGCGTGACGTATGACTT
>JAISTA010000119.1 GCA_031272845.1 Oscillospiraceae bacterium | reverse complement strand
AAAGCGATTTTGCTTCTTTTCTCAAGAGAAAAGAAGTCGCCCCTTTTTGGTTACTTTTTCCGGCGAAGCGGAAAAAGTAACCGCCCGCCGCGTAGGCGCTTTTGCTTCGCATAGAGACTTAGCTAAATCCCAATTCCAAACTCCGCACCACGCCTCAAACAGAGAACTTTTCGTTCCCGCTCATAGATTTTCGCCTAAAAGAACACAAGCACCGCGCGGCCGAGTCCCTATTCCAAACAACACACCCCGCCCCAAACAGAGAACACTTCGTTTCCGCCTCTAGTTATTCGTAACAAAGAACACCACCGACGCCGCAAACAACGCCCCCGCAAAGCCTTGCGTTTACCCCCGCACTATGCTATACTAAACCTAAATCCCACCTCACCCGGAGCCCCTCCCCTTTGCCGCATTACACAATAATCCGCTCACACCGCAAAACAACCGCGATATACATCCTGCCGGACGGCAGGGTTGAGGTTCGCGCGCCGAAAAGCGTCTCCGCGCGTGAAATTGACAGGTTCGTGCAGTCAAAATCGATGTGGATCGCGAAAAAGCTTGCGGAGCTTGAGCAGCGCACCGCCTGCCCCGCTCCCCTGCCCGACCCCGTTTTCACGCAGGAGACGCTGCGGCAGACGGTCTGCGGTCTTGCCGGCCGCTGGTCTGACGTACTCGGCGTGTCCGTTACATATATCGGACTGCGAAGGATGACCTCGCGCTGGGGCAGCTGCACTCCGAAAACGCGCAGAATCCGCCTGAGCACCGCGCTTTTGTACGCCTCCGAGGCGTGCGTTGAGTACGTTGTCGTGCACGAGCTGGCGCACATTTTGCAGCAAAACCACTCGCCGCGCTTCTGGAAAATCGTCGGCGGCGCGCTGCCGGACTATAAGGCGAGAAAAAAACAGCTCACAGCGCTGCAAAGGCAGCTTTCAGCCGCAGGAATAATGTAATTACTTTAAATATAAAGCTTATTTACAAAGAGGATTTTTTTAGCTATAACATTCGAAGAAGTTAAGACGCTGTTATTAAAAAACGGTGAGAAAATCAAATCTGAAACCCCGACAGGCAACAACGGCGGAATAAAGCTTACCCTTGTCAGCGGCGCTATTGTTAATGTATATAATACAGGAAACCACAGTGTGCAGGTCAAAAACAAAGCTCGCGCCGCCGCTTTACTTGCCGGGACGTTGACGGCGGCAATTGAAAAAACAATAAAGTGTTCGTTGTATACGGTCACGATTTGAACGCCAGAACTCAGCTTGAGGCAATGCTGCGGCGCTGGGACTTAGACCCGCTGATTTTAGACCAACTGCCCTCCTCCGGGCAAACCGTCATTGAAAAGCTTGAAGAGTATATTAATCAGGCCAATTTCGGTGTCGTTCCGGCAACTCCCGAAGATATGGGTTACTCTGCAAAGGAAGCGCCCGAAAACGCAAAAGCGCGGGTACGCCAAAACGTGGTTTTGGAGCTTGGCATATTGCTTTCAAAGAAAATGTTGAAGAAACCAAGCTTTCGCTTGCAAAGGAAATGGAGAAATGCGGATACACCTTCACGGCGGCAAAGCTTTGATATTTACACGGAGATAAATAATCTATGGACCTAACCCAAATCATCGGAAAATCCGCCGCCTTGTCCCGCACAGTTGACGAGGCCTCAACCGCCCGCGCAATGCGCAGCGGAGCGCTGCCTGTTTTCGCAACGCCGTCTCTTGTTGCTCTGATGGAGGCGGCTGCCTGTGCCTGCCTTGCGGAACAGCTCGCGCCCGGCCAAACCTCTGTCGGCACGCAGATAAACGTCTTCCACACCTCCGCAAGCCCCGTCGGCGCGCTCGTCACGGCAACGGCGGAGGTTACGGCGGCGGAGGGACGAAAAATCGAGTTTTCTGTCACGGCATGTGACGAGAAAGGCGAGATCGGTCACGGAACGCACACGCGCGCTGTTGTTGACGAGGAAAAATTTATGCGGAGGACGAGTGAAAAGCTATGACAGAAAAGCTTGACTTAACACAGTATTTTGCGCGTATCGGCTATACGGGGTACGCGGAGCCGACCGCCGAGACGCTTTTTGCCCTGCACACGGCGCACACGCACAGTATTCCGTTTGAAAATCTCGACGTCATGCGCGGAAAAGAAATTTCGCTTAACCCGCAGGCGCTGTTTGACAAGCTCGTCACGCGCGGGCGCGGCGGGTACTGCTTTGAGATGAACGGCCTGTTTTCGCGCGTATTGTCGCAGCTCGGCTTTTCTGTCACGCGGCTGCTTGCGAGAAGCGTAATCGCCCCTGGCGTTTATACTGCAAAGCTGCACGAGGTTATGCGCATTGACGTGTCCGGTGCCGCATACCTGTGCGATGTCGGCTACGGAAACGAGGGTATCTCCGCGCCGATACAGCTGGACGCCTCCGCGCCGCAGGAGCAGTTCGGCAGCACCTACCGCGTTTCCCGTGACGAAAAAGGCCGCCGCGTGCTTGAGCGTCTGACTGACGGCGGCTTTGTCCCGATGTACGCCTTTACGGATGAGGAGTTCGGCGAGGCCGACTTTGAGGTCGCCAGCCACTACACCTCAACGCATCCAAGCTCGTTTTTCCGCATGCTGAGCTTTGCAACTATGCCGACAAAAACGGGCCGCGTCACGCTGACGGACAGCGAGCTTAAGACTGTCGCAGACGGCAAAACGGTAATCCGTCAGCTTTCCGGCAGGGCCGAGTTCAATGAACTGCTCGAAACCGTTTTCGGACTTTTTCCGGAAGCATAGCGGCCAAATTAGGCTCAGCGCGGTATAAAGTACTAACGAAAGCCAAGTGACCGCAGCCGCACTCCCAAACGCCAAGCCGAACTCCGCGCAGCCCGTAAACCAGACGCCCGTTCCGCGATTTCCATCCATATAATTCCATATGTAAAAAATGTCGATATTCCTCTTGACAAACTAACGGTAGTTAGTTTATAATTCAAATGCTGTTATTGTTGGGAGGAATATGTCATGTCGTCAGTGCCTTCTATTCATAAAAGAACTTCGTTTTTAGAACGCAGCAGAATCAATCAGATACTCACCGAGGCCATTGAAAGCCCGATTGTTGTTCTTTGTGCCGGAGGCGGGTATGGAAAAACACATGCGGTCGATGTCTTCTTAAAGCAAAATTCCTCCGTGTCCGTATGGGTTCAGCTTTCCGAATTGGACAATATGACCTTGCACTTTTGGGAAAATTATGTCCACACACTTGAGGGCTTGGACGGGGAGCTTGCGCAAGCGCTTCAGGCGCTAGGCTTTCCTGATAATGAAAATAAATTCGCGGCATACGCCGAGCTTATCGAGAAAAGCTTTTCAGGCGGCAAAAAATTCGTTTTGGTGTTGGATGACTTTCATTTTATAAATGATTCCGCCCTGCTTGACTTTCTGGAACGTATGATAAAAAGCTTTGCCGCAATTCAAACGGTTTTCTTCCTTTCCAGAACGCCGCCGGAGCGCAAGCTGATGCGCCTTTTCGCAAGCGTCGATGTGGTTTCCATAGAAGAGGACGCTCTTTGCTTTACCAGAGACGAGATTGCCGAGTATTTCAGCAAGGCCGGAATTCAAGCCGACCACAAGAGTATAGAAAGCGTTTATAATGACACAAAAGGTCTGGCCTTTGCCGTAAACATTGTCGGGCGGTCGCTCAAGCGGCATTCCGAATACAGAGGCTATGCCGGAAGCGCCTTTAAGCTCAGCATGTTCCGCTTGATCGAGGAGGAGCTTTTTCTTACTATTTCCGAGAAGCTTCAGCATTTTTTAATAAGGCTTTCCTTGATAAATCATCTGTCCGCCGATTTGGTGCGTATTCTAGCGGAGGACGACGCGCTTATACAAGAAATGGAGCTTCTTCACGCCTACATACGATACGATATATACTCTAACGCCTATTTGATTCACCATCTGCTTTTAGACTATCTTGCCGAAAAGCAAGAAATCCTTACACCGCTTGAGCGCTATGAAACCTTTGCAAGGGCGGCGGTGTGGTGCGATAAAAACGGATTTAAGGTTGACGCGATGATATATTACGGCAACATCGAAAATTATGAAGCGATCAGCATCATAATTTACGGCTTCTATATGCAGATTCCTCCCGATATCGCAGCAAGGATGCTTGACATTTTTGACGGTGCGCCTGACACTACGGCTATGAAAACCGCAGTGTTCCCCGTCATGCATCTGCGCCTTAAAATGAGCGCGGGGCAGCTGCGCGAGTCCTGGGAGCTTGCCCGGCGGTATGAGAAAATGTTTTTGAAAATGCCGGAGGGCATGGCAAAGGCCAGAAAGCTGTCCTATCTGTACGCCGCCTTTGCAATCATGCGTCAGCTTTTTGCGGTCAAGGACGGCAAATATGATTTTGCGCGTTATTTTCAGAAATGCTATGACTATTATTTGAAATCTCCCTATACTGTGGCCGGCCCCTCAAAAAGTCACCCTGTGTGCTCCTGGGCGGTCTGGGTCGGCTCGGAAAAGGAGGGCGAAATTGAAGACTGCATAAAGGAGCTCAGCGCTTCCATTTCTCCCGCCATGAACGCGATGGACGGTTTTATGTACGGGCTTGACGATCTTGCCTATGGAGAGCTTCGGTTTTTCCAAAACGATTTCAAGAGCGCCGCCGTACACTTTGCTGCCGCGCTTGAAAAGGCGCAGGAGCTCAATCAGTACGACATTTATTTCCACACGCTGTTTTACATGATGCGCATAGCTTTTGCGCACGGCGACCTGTCGGAGGCAGACCGCTGCTTAAAGAAAATGGAGGAGAATCTCAGCCAGGAGAACTACCCCATCAGCGGAATCGCTTACGATTTGGCGCTGGCGTTTTATTATCAAAAGCTCGGACAAACCGACTTAATTCCCAAATCGATGCAAGGGGATTTTATTCCCTGCGCTTACGGCACATTTTTTGAAAACATCATCAACCACACAAAAATGCACACGCTGTACGCCTTGCGGCAATACTCTGCCATACTTGATTTCATCCGCGGGCAGCAGGAAAGCGAGCTTGTAATCTACGGCAAAATCGAGATAAAGATTTTTGAAGCTGTTTGCAATTATTTACTGAAAAACCGGCCAGCCGCTTTAGACGCCCTGACGGAGGCCTATGCGCTCGCGAGTCCCAATCGCCTGAGCATGCCCTTTATTGAGTTCGGCAAGGATATGCGCGCGCTGACCGCCTTTGCCCTGCAAAGCGGCAGCACCTCTATTCCCAATGAATGGCTGGAGGAAATCCGCCAAAAATCCGCCGCCTACGCCAAGCACAAATCACACATAATTTCGGAAGGTTGAGGTAAAACCTCCCCCGGGTATAGGGTCAATAAGCCCTAAACAAACCCGGCCGAGCAAGCAAAATCCGGCGGGCTTATTGCTATGCCTCTGCATAAGGCCCCCTCCGCCGCCTTTCGCGTGTACAAAAAGCGCGCCCCCGTTTTGTATGTTTAGAACCCGCAGTCTCGGGGACGGGACGCTGAGGGCAGCGTCCCCTACAACACACCGTCCGAATTACCACACAATCACCGCACCCGCGTGTCCCGACGTGCAAAGCACGGAGGTAGACGGAGGCCCCCGACGGCACCAACGTCAGACGGATACGCCGGTTGGACGCAAAATCTGGTGGCGAACCAAAGGTGGGGACGTCGAGGACGCCGTCCCCCTCCAGCACAGCTCGCCCAAAATCTCGCCTCAGCCGCCGCGCCTGCGTGTCCCAACGCGCAAAGCGCGGAGGAAGACGTACGCACCAACCACACCAACGTCAGACGGACACGCCGGTTGGACGCAAAATCTGGCGGCGAACCAAAGGTAGGGACGTCGAGGACGCCGTCCCCTACAGCACACACCGCGCCCAAAATCCCGCCTCAACCACCGCGTCTGCGTGTCCCAACGCGCAAAGCGCGGAGGAAGACGTACGCACCCAACCGCACCTATGTCGTACGGCCACGTCTGTCTGACGCAAAGTCCGGCGGCGAACCAGACAATGGACGTCGAGGACGCCGTCCCCTACAGCACACATCGCGCCCAAAATCCCGCCTCAACCACCGCGACTGCGTGTCCCAACGCGCAAAGCGCGGAGGAAGACGTACGCACCCGACAGCACCCAAGCCGTACGAATGCGGCAGTCTGACGCAAAATCCGGCGGCGAACCAAGGGTAGGGACGTCGAGGACGCCGTCCCCTACGGAAACGTTGCGGCAACGGGGACGCACCCGCACCGACAGGAAAACCCACCGCCACCACACCCCTCGCCGCGTCGGG
>JAISTA010000112.1 GCA_031272845.1 Oscillospiraceae bacterium | reverse complement strand
ACCCAACGCACCAACGCCGGACGGACATGTCGTTTGACGCAAAATCCGGAGGCAAACCAAGGGGCGGGACGTCGAGGACGCCGTCCCCTACGGAAATGTTGCGGCAACGGGGACGCACTTGCACCGACATAACATCCATACCGTCGCTACAATACTCGCCGCGTCGGGAGACGCACCCACCTCCCACACAACGTGCGGCAGCGATCGTAGCAGAACCGTCCTTCCGGTTGGCGCCCCCACCGCAGTCTGCGCACACCATCCATCCGACCTAAGTCTTTAGCCCCGGACAGGCTTCGCCCCTGTGTGCGGCGGTGCTGAAGCATTCGCCGCGACCACCGCACCTGTCATTGTGTGGGAACGCACCGCATTGCAGCTACACCGCCTGTCCGGCATAAAGCGATTTTGCTTCTTTTCTCAAGAGAAAAGAAGTCGCCCCTTTTTGGTTACTTTTTCCGGCGAAGCGGAAAAAGTAACCGCCGCCACGCGCAGTGGCACGTCTGCGCGACCGCCAGCGCCTGCGGTGAACAAGCACAACCTACGCGGCGAGTACAAACCAAAAATCATAAACGCACCCGCCTCCGGCAAGCCCTCGCGGCGAAAAAGTGAAATCTTACGGTAATCCCCCCCGCCATTAGAAAAAACACTCCCGCCCGCCGGAGCAAACTCCGCAATTCGACAAAAAATCCCGCAGATCCCCGCCAAGGCGCAAAAAAATGTTGCATTTGCTCAAGTTTTGTGATATACTTACGTTGCAAACGTTTAATATCCGGCAATGCAGCCCTGCAAAGCGCCGGAAAAAGCCTGCAAAGTCCCGAAAAAGTTTCTCGGAATGGCCGCGAAAAGCCTGCGCGGCCGCCCGGCTTTACACTTGTGTTTGTTTTTATCTTAAACCGTGCGTACATATCATATAATAAACATAATAACAGATACCAATATCGGCGGCGCGGGAACTGTCCTGTGCAATTACCTTGCCGAGGCGGATCGTCAGGCCTTTCGGCACACGGTCGTAATTCCGCGCGATTCGAGGCTGAAGCCGAGGCTTGAGGCGCTCGGTGTTGCGGTGCTTGAGGCTGACGGTATTGCGGACGAGAGCTTTTCGTTTTCCGCCGTCAAAATGCTTCTGCGTTTGTTTCGGCGCGAAAAGCCTGACCTTGTCCACACGCACGGCGCGTTTTCCGCGCGGATTGCGGGGCGGCTTTACGGAAAATGCGCCGTCGTCACCACGCGGCACTGCTGTTATCCGCAGGCGCGGTGGAAGACCGTGTTCCCCGGCAAAACGCTCCTCGGAGCCGTAAACAATTTCTTTGCGGATGAGCTTATCGCGATTTCAGACGCGGCGGCGGGAAACCTCACCGATTTTGGGACGAAGCCGAAGAAAATCACGGTAATGCTTAACGGCGTTTTTCCTATAGCTGAAGCGCCGGATGAGAAAAAGGCTGAAGCGCGGCGCGGCTTCGGCATTTCGGAGAGCGATTTTGTTTGTACGCTCGCGGCGCGGCTTGTGCCTGAAAAGGGACAGCGCTATGTGCTTGAGGCGGCCAAGGAGTTGCTCGGATACCCGATAAAATTCCTGCTTGCGGGGACTGGGCCGGACGAGGAGACGCTTAAGGCAGAAGCGCCGGAAAACGTCATTATCGCGGGATTTGTTTCGGATATGGGCACGGCGCACAGCATTACGGACGTTCAGTTGAACGCCAGCACGGGTACGGAGTGCTCCAGTATTTCGCTGCTTGAGGGATTTTCGCTGGGCGTTCCGGCGATTGTGTCGGACTTTGGGGGGAACCCAAGCCATATTGAGCCGGGAAAAAACGGATTCGTTGTTCCGCAAAAAGACCCCGGTGCGATAACGGACGCGGTTTTGCGTCTGTATTCGGACAGAGAGCTGCTCCGGAATATGCGGGCCGAGACAAAGCGCATTTATAACGAGCGCTTCCGCGCGGCGATAATGGCCGAAAACATTGAGCGGGTATACAAAAAAACGCTTGCGCGGCGAAACAAGGGCGGATAGAAAAACGCGCCGCAACTTTATTCAGTAAAAATAAATTTTGCCGCCGGCAGAGCCGTGCGCCGGGATTTTTGTCTAGAAATCAGCAATATGCACGAGGCGGCGGCGCAAGCTGGCGCTTGGTGCGAAAATACCATCCCTTTGGATAGACTGTAAAGGAATAATTTTTGGTTTTATGAAACTATTCGGAAATACAACACAAAAATCAGGCGGCGCAAAGCCCGCGTCTGAGAAAAGCACCTACAGCGCCGCGAGCGTTGCAAAGCCGCGCGTTGCGGTTTCGGCTCCGCGCGAGCGCAAGCAGACACGACAGCCAAAGGCGAAGAACCACGTAAGACGGACGGTTGCGATCGTCGCTCCGCTGGTATGCGTGGCGGTGCTTGCTGTCGGCGTGATTGCGGCGGGGATGTATGTCAGCACGCTGAAGACTATATATCCGGGCGTTTCAGTATACAATGTTCCGCTTCAGGGACTGACGAAGGAAGAGGCGGCGCAGAAGCTCAAGGAAAGCGGCTATGAGGTTCAGGAGGAAAATGTCGGCGCTTCCGTCGTGCTGCCGGACGGCTCCGAGGTCACGGTTTCGTGCAACGAGGCAGGGCTTGCGCCGGACAGCGCGCTTGCTGCCGAGGCCGCCTATAAAATCGGGCGCGAAAGCGGCTTTTTCGGCAACCTGATGAATAACGTCAAGCTGCGTTTTGCCGAAACTAAGGTTACGAATATTGAGTACACGCGCATTAATGAGGATGCGCTGCACACTAAGGTAACCGCCGCCGTTGATAAATATCTGGCAAACTACGCGTCGGACGGATACCACGTTGAGGCTGACAAAATAACGATAATCAAGGGCGCGAGCACGCTTTCTCAGGTCAAGTCGGACGACGTCTATAATCTGCTTATTAGCTCGCTTGAATCGGCGGCCTCCGGCAAGAGCTTTGTTTCGGTTCAGCTAAAGCCCGAGCAGACGGAAAACGCGGAGGATATCAACCTGCTTGAGGTGTATAACGCGATTTACAGCGAGCCGGTTTCCAGCAAGTACGACCCCGAAACGCACGCCGCCTCGGCCTCTGAGGCCGGACGGTCGTTTGACCTTGCGGCGGCTGAGGCGGCCTATGAGGCGGCAAAAATCGGCGCGACTGTCACGATTCCGCTCATCGTAACGGAGCCGGAGGTTAAGCAGGCGGACCTTCAGGCGCTGCTTTTCCGCGACGTTTTGTCCGAGCGGGAGACGAAAATCTCCGGTACGGCAAACAGAATCAGCAACGTCGTTTTAGCGGGGACGACGATTAACGGCACGGTATTAAACCCCGGCGAGGTGTTCTCCTACAACAACACAACGGGCGAACGCTCCGCTGCGCGCGGCTATAAGCTTGCGAGTGCGTATTCCGCCGGCGAGTCGATTCCGGCAATCGGCGGCGGCGTTTGTCAGGGCTCCTCGACGATTTACAGCGCCATTTTGCGCACGGATCTTGAGGTTGTCGAGCGCAGGCCGCACAGTATGACGGTCGGCTACCTGCCCTACGGAGAGGACGCAACGGTAAACTTCGGGGTCATCGACTTTAAGTTCAAGAACAACACGGCGTACCCGATTCGCATTGACATTGTAACGAGCGTTGACACAAAGCTGTTTAACGTAAAAATCGTCGGCACCAAGCTTGACGATATAACGATAAAGGTCGTTAACAAAACGCTGAGCCATACAAAGGCCACCACGACCTATCAGGAGGACTCTTCGATTGCCGTCGGAAAGCAGGAGATTAAAATAAAGGCGCATGACGGCTACATCATGGAGACCACAAAGGAGTATTACGACGCGGCGGGCACTCTGATCAAGTCTGTCGTCGTCGGCAAAAGCAATTACAAGAAGTACGACAAGCTTGTTCTTGTCGCGCCGGGTGAGGATCCGACGAAGCAGACGCCGACACCGCCTCCGGAGCCGGAGATAACTCCGATTCCGGTAGTTCCTCCGACGCCAACGCCTCCGCCGACACCGACACCAACCCCGCCGGAGCTGCCTCCCTCTGAGAACTGAGCCGCGCGGCAGGGGATGTGCATTGCGCCGCGCAAGCTTTAGCGTCGGCGGCTGAGGGCAGTGCTCAATCAATAATAAAACGCGCGGACAGGAGGATTATTTCCTTCCTGACCGCGCGTTTTTTGTGTTTTGCCGCGCTAATTGCGAAAAACGCGGCTGCTGCGTCTTCAAGTGTGGCTTTTGCGGGAAAATCGTCTCGATTAAGATGTGGATTTCGTTGAAAAACGCGGATGTTTGCGCAAAAATCAGCATAGCCCTTGGGGATGGACTACTGCCGGGATTGCGGCAAATGAACCGCGCGCTGACTGACAGGGCTATGTATATTCGGAAAATTTCACAAAACAATCGCAAAAAAATGCTTTGACATTGCAAAGGCTTGGTGTTATAATGCTTAATATTCATTAAGAATAATGGGCGATAATTAATTATTCACAAATTAAGAACAGGAGTGAATTTATGGGCAAGAAAATGGAAAGAATACACCTTATTATTAACGGTGTTGAGAGGGCAATCGTTTTTGAGTCGGAGACCGACACACTCGCGGGAACGCTGCGCCGATACGGGCTGACGGGCGTTAAGGTCGGCTGCGGAACGGGCGTTTGCGGAGCTTGCAGTATCATCTTGAACGGCGAGGTTATCAGAACCTGCAACCGCAAGATGAAAACACTCAAGGAATTCGACGAAATCACGACAATCGAGGGAATCGGCACGCCGAACAACCTCCATCCGCTCCAGCTTGCGTGGATTACATACGGCGGCGTTCAGTGCGGCTTTTGCACCCCGGCGTTTATTGTGTCGGCGTATCAGCTGCTCAAGGAAAACGCGTCGCCGACGCGCGGAGAGGTTCGCGAGTGGTTCCGCGCGCACCGCAACATCTGCCGCTGCACGGGCTATAAGCCTCTTGTAGACGCTGTTATGGCGGCGGCTGCGGTTATGCGCGGCGAGAAGACAATGGAGGACATCACCTACAAGTACGACGAGGAAAAGGACATTTACGGTTCGCGCCGTCCGCGTCCCGCCGCGCTTGCAAAGGTCTGCGGGTTGGCTGACTATGGAGACGACATTAAGCTGAAAATGCCTCCCGGAACGGCGCACCTTGCGCTTGTGCTGTCAGAGGTGCCTCACGCTAAAATTATAAGCATAGACACGAGCGAGGCCGAAAAGCTCCCCGGCGTTATCAAGGTAATGACCGCAAAGGACGTTAAGGGCGCAAACAACGTCGCGTCCCCGGCGCACGCGCCGCGCCAAAAGGGGCACGGCATAACGGAATTCCCGGTTATCGCGGGCAAGGTGATTAACAGGCGCGGAGACGTTGTCGCCTGCGTCGCGGCGGAGACTGAGGAGATTGCGCGGGCGGCCGCAAAGCTTGTCAAGCAGAACCTTGAGCTTCTGCCGAGCTATATGACGTTCCCGGAGGCCGTCGCGCCGAACGCGGTTCAGCTGCACGAGACGCTGCCGAACTTTTACATGGAGTCGCCCCTGCTAAAGGGCGGCGACACAGAGGAGCTGTTCGATTCCGCGCCGTATGTCGCCGAGGGGTCGTTCCACTCGCAGCACGAGCCGCACCTGCCGATTGAGCCGGACGTTATGCAGGGCTACATCGGAGAAGACGGCATGTACACTCTGCTGGGAAAGTTCCAGAGCATAGACGAGACGCGGAACGACGTTGTTATGGGCTGCGGCGTTGACAAGGACAATATGCGGTTTATTATGAACCCGTCCGGCGGTTCGTTCGGTTACTCGACGAGCCCGAACGTCGCGGCTGTTGTTATGACTGCTCTGCAAAACCTCGAAATGCCGGTTACGCTCACGCTGTCGTACGCCGAATTCAACCACACGACGGGCAAGCGCAGCGCGACCTTCTCAAACGGACGCGTCGCGGCGGACGAAAACGGCAAAATCCTCGCCGTCGAGTACGACATCGCACTTGACCACGGCGCTTACGCCGTCGTCGCGGGCAACATCTTCAACAACCTCATCAGCGTCGCGTTTCACGGCTACAATGTGCCTAACATAAAGGCGCTGGCGCGGGGCGGCTCGTCCAACCACGCGTTTAACACGGCATACCGCGGCTTCGGCGCGCCGCAGATTTACACGACGACGGAAGCGCTTGTCGATATGCTGGCCGAAAAGGTCGGTATGGATCCGTTTGAGTTCCGCGTGCACAACCTGATGAAGCCCGGAGACACGACAATCAACAGCGCTGAGCCGTATGATTACGAGGTGTATCCGCGCCTTATGGAAAAGCTTCGCCCCGTATACGAGGCGTACAAAAAAGAGGCGGAGGAGCTGAAGTCCGCCGGACGGCATGTCGGCGCCGGCGTTTCTATGGGCGGCTTCCTGTGCACGATCGGCTTTATCGACCAGGCGGAGGTTGCGCTTGAGCTTAATCCGGACGGCACGATTACGCACTACAACACGTGGGAGGATGTCGGCCAGGGCGGCGACATCGGCACGCTCACGCACACCGTAAAGGCGCTCGCTCCGCTCGGGATAAAGGCCGAGCAGGTCCGCCTTATAATGAACGACTCCAAGGAGTGCCCCGACACGGGTCTTGCCGCCGCCTCGCGCTCGCACTATATGGCGGGTCACGCCACGCTTGACGCGGCTGCAAAGCTCATGGACGCGATGCGCAAGCCTGACGGCACGTACCGCACCTATGCCGAGATGGCCTCCGAGGGGATCCCGACAAAATACATCGGGCACTATGACCTTATGGGACGCGGACTGCCGCCCGGACCCGACCCGAACAACGGACACGGAGAAAAGAACGCGGAGTATATGTATTGCGCGAACGCGGCGCTTGTCGAGGTGGACGTTAACACGGGCAAGACGCAGGTTCTGCGCTACACCTGCGCGTTTGACGTGGGAACGATCGGAAATCAGCTTGCCGTTGAGGGACAGGCCTACGGCGGACTTTCGCATTCGATCGGCTTTGCGCTCTCCGAGGACTATGACGCGCAGAACAAGCACGGAAACATGGTCGGCTGCGGAATTCCGACAATCGATATGGTTCCGGACGACTTTAACCTGATTTATACAGAAGCACCGCGCAGCCTTGGACCGCACGGCTCGTCCGGATGCTCCGAGGTGTTCCAGTGCTCCAACCATATGGCGGTTATCAACGGCATAAACGCCGCCTGCGGAGCGAGAGTATACAGCTT
>JAISTA010000089.1 GCA_031272845.1 Oscillospiraceae bacterium | reverse complement strand
AGGAGAGGCCGCATCCGCGACCGTGTCCTCCGACAAAATGGAGCTTCCTATTTTTTGTTCAAGGAATCTGTTGCCCGAAATCTGCAAAAAATATCCGTCAAGGCTCGTGGTCTCCGCGCTGTCACGCTCAATCCAGGAAATCGCGGAGGACGCGGCGTACAGGACATTGCGCACAGCCAGCAGCTCGGCACAGGAGAGAGTGCCGGAAAGTCCGGCGCGCTGTACAATCTCGCGGATATCCGTCACTCCGCCGAGGTCGGGAATGCCGCGAAGGCGCGTTTGGATGCCCGCGTCCCGCGTTTCGGTCAGAAGCTCGCGAACGTCCTCCGGGTCGGTTTTCGGCAGGAGCGCAAGACACGCTGAAGCGCCGGGCTGCGACTGCGCTTCTTTTGAAAGAAGCCGCAAAACCTGCGGGAATTCCAGCGTATTCAGTGATTTTTGAAATAGTGGCGTCATAATAGTTAAGTCAAAGCGATTTGTAGTAGTCGAGCGTCGAAAATCCACGCTCGCATTTTGTCAAAACATAGTTTTCAGCAAGAGGGGCAAGCTCCTCCGCCGCGTCAGGCGGGAAGGAATACAGCTTTTTCAGCCCGCAAGAGAGCACGTGCCGCATAGCGCCAAGCGCCGAGCCGGACAGCGCCGCCGCGTCCGCCGTGCGCACCGCGCATTCTCCGCAAAGCCCGCCGCCAAGCTCCGCCGAAAACGCCGTAACCTCAACGCTACCGCACCGCACACAGCACGCCGTTTCCGGCATAAACCCGGCGGCGGCAATAAGGCGAAGCTCTGTCGCGGATTTGATTACCGCGTGAGAGTACAGACCCTCCGACAGCGCAAAGAGCGCGTTTAGCATGATACGCAGCGGGTCGGTCGTGACGCTGTCCTCGTCAGCTATACTCTCCGTCAGCTGCGCCAGATAACAGGCGAGCGCAACTGACGAAAGCTCACCCGACAGCCCCGAAAACTGCTCAATAACAGCCCCCTCGGTTAAATAATACATGCCTTTAGAGACGGACAAAAGCATATCCGAATACGCAAACTGCTGCACAACGGGCGCAACCTTGCTGTTTTTGCGCACCGCGCTGTTTGCCGTGACGGTAATTTTGCCGTGCTCCGGCGTCAGCACCGTCAGTATGCGCGAGGCCTCTTTATACTGCACACTGCGCAGGACAAGCCCCGGCGTGCGTGAAAATCTGTCGTCTTTCATAGCTCGCCCGGCGAAATAAGGTATACCTCGTCGCAAAAGTCGCACGTTATTTCAAGCGTTTCTCCGCCGGATTTCAGCTCCGCGCGGTCGCTTTCCGGCAGGGACGCGAGCATATTCAGCGTCCTCTCGCGCGAGCAGGTGCATTTGTAGAAAATATCGCGTGTGTCAAGCACTCGCGGAGACATTCCCGCAAGCAAGCGGTCAACAAGCGCATCCGTACCGCCGGAACACAGCATTTCCGTTACGCTTCCGGCATTTTTGATGTTCTCCTCAAGCCTTTGCGCAAGCTTTTCAGGTTCGGGACAGCCCGGAAGCAGCGACAGCAGAAAGCCGCCCGACGCAAGCACGCTGTCGTCTCCGCCAATCAGAACGCCAAGCCCGACGGCGCTCCCGACCTGCTCCGACTGCACAAAATACGCCGCAAAATCCTCCGCAATCTCGCCGGAAACAAGCGGGACATAGCCCGTGTAAGGCTCGCCAATGCCGAAATCGCGCACGACGGACAGAAATCCGTCCGTGCCGACAAGTCCGCCGACATTCAGCTTGCCGTTTGGCGCAAGCGGCAGGTCAGCCACCGGATTTTTCGCCGAAACGCGCACGTTCCCCGCGCTGTCAGCAACCGCGATAAGCTGTCCGACCGGCCCTTTGCCGTCTATCACGCATGTGACGGAAGCACCCTCCGACTTGAGCGCCTCGCCCATAATGCTCGCGGCGGAGGCCAGACGGCCAAGCGCGGCCGCCGCCGTGCGCGAGGGCGCGTGAATCTCGCATATGCGCGCGGCGATTGCGCAAGTTGTGACGGCGGTCAGGCTGACGTAGCCGTCGCCCGATATTGCGCGTATTAATTTGTCCTGTTCGTTACTTTTCATATTGTCAGTTAAATGTGTTCTCCGCTGCTTCAAGCAAAAGCCCGACCTTTTCGCGCAAACGCGAATATTCGCGTCCCGATTGCAGCTCCGGACTTGCCGCGAGCGCCGTGGCACAGGAAAGCGCCGCGTCGACGATCGCCGCGTCCGTCGCGCCGATTTTCGCGAGAATTCCGCCTCCGCCGAATCCGGATTGACGTTCTCCGAAAAATTCACCGGCTCCGCGAAGCAGGAGATCCTTTTCGGCAAGCTCAAACCCGTCTGTCGTCTGCACGACGGCGCGCAGACGCTCGTCGGCTACAGACTGCCTGTCCGCGCCGGAAAGCAGGCTCGGCTCACCCGTGTCCGTACTGCCGCGCACAAGCACGCAGTAGCTTTGGCTTGCCCCGCGCCCGACGCGCCCGCGCAGCTGGTGCAGCTGCGACAGGCCGAAGCGCTCCGCGTTTTCGATTATCATAAGCGTCGCGTTCGGCACGTCAACGCCGACCTCGACGACAGTCGTCGCGACAAGCACCTGTGTTTTGCCGGAGGCAAAGTCCTCCATTTCGCGCTCCTTGTCCTTCGGCTTTAGCTTTCCGTGCAGCAAACCGACGGTAAGCCCCGGAAGCTCTTCCTGAAGCTGCTTGTGATAAGAAACAGCGGACTTCAATTCCGGCAGAGCCTCGCTTTCCTCAACGGACGGCACTATAACATAGGTTTGCCCGCCGCCCGCCGCTGTTTTTTCGATAAAGCGCAAAAGGCGGGGATGATAATCGTCGTTTACAAGATAGGTTTTTATGGGCACCCTGCCCTTGGGCATTTCACGGATTACCGAAACGGAAAGGTCGCCGTACAGCAGAAGAGCCAGCGTTCTCGGAATCGGCGTTGCGGACATAACCAGCATATGCGGCGGCGTTTCCGCCTTTTCAAGCATTGCCGCACGCTGACGTACTCCGAAACGGTGCTGTTCGTCCGTCACGACAAGCGCGAGTGAGCTAAACGCAACGCTTTCCGAAAACAAAGCGTGAGTGCCGACTACGATTTGCGCAAGACCGGAACCGATTGCCTTTGCCGCGGCCTTTTTTGCCGCAGCCGTCATTTTGCCTGTAAGCAGTGTGACGGTTATGCCCAAAGGCGCGAACAGGCGCGCGAGCGTTTCCGCCTGCTGAAGCGCCAAAACCTCCGTCGGACACATAAACGCCGCCTGACAGCCTGCTTTTGCGACTGCATAGCACATAGCCGCCGCGACTGCTGTTTTGCCGGAGCCGACGTCTCCCTGAATCAGGCGCGACATTACGCGTCCCGCCGCAAGGTCTGACAGACAGTCGTCAATCGCCTTTTGCTGGTCGCCGGTAAGCGAAAACGGCAGCGCGGCGTAGAGCTCCTCAAGCTTCGGTTCCCGTATCGCAAACCCGGAGTCGGCGGCGGCGGCCTTTGTCTGCCGCACGGCAAGCGCCGTGACGAGCAGCTCCTCAAACATAAGGCGGCGGCGCGCCTCCGTAAGAGCGGTAAAGCTCTCCGGGAAATGGATATTGCTTATCGCATCGGAATACGAAACAAGGCCGAACTCCGCACGGATACTGCCAGGCAGCGTTTCCTCAAGACAATTCCCCGCAAGCGCAAAAATGTTCTCTGACAGCGACAAAACCGACTGACGCGAAAGCCCCGCCGTCAACGGATACACAGGCAGTATCCGGCGGGTGAGGCGGGCAGGGGAGTCCGGCTGCTCGAAGTCCGGATTAATAAACGTCAGCTCGGAGGAGCTCTGCTCGGCCCTGCCGAAAAAGATATATTCCGTGCCGGGAATAAGCTTGTCATAAATCCAGGCCATATTGAAAAACACGACGGACGCGCGGCGGCCTCCGTCTGACACGGCAATTTTCACAAGCATACGTCCGCCCGCCGTCATCCGCCTGTCTCGGGACATAACATGCGCGCAAAAGCACCCGCTGTCGCCGTGGGCAAACGCCGTGAGCGGCAAAACAGCGCTTCTGTCTTCATAAGCGCGGGGCAAGAATGTAAAAAAAACCGCAACTGTTTCAAGGCCGAGCTTTTGGAGCAGCTTGGCCTTTTTTTCCCCGATTAGCGGAATATCGGACAGCTTTTGTTGTAGTGCGCTGTTTTTCAAATATGACGTGTTGTCCCGGAGTGAGTTAGTGTGTTGCCGCAAATCCGCGCGGAGCAATTATCAGCCGCCCCGGCTTCTTACTGAATTCGACGGCCGCCGAAAGCGTGAATTGTCCTTGTTCCGGCGGCGCTTTCTTCATAATGCTCGGTACCGGCGGGAATCAGCAGCTCCTCTCCGACAGATAGCGCGTGAGCTTCACCGTTCAGGTATGCCGTTAGTTTCCCACCGACGCACACAAGATACTCGTCAAAGGTATGCGTGTGCTTTGCTGAGCTTCTGTCGGCGCGGCACGTCCAAAAAGCCATTTGGCTGCCGTCAAGTCCTGTGTAGAAGTACCCTTCGGTTTCAGGAGTGTTTTGCTGAACCGCCGGAACAATGTTTGCGGGTTGCTTCATGAATTGCGGAAAATCATCCATCTCAAGTTTATCCGCGTTCTTACGCGTTCGGCTTGCCCAGAATGTTGACGCGCGACAGCGCCGCGCAAAGCGCGGGAGCTGCAACGGCCGCGACGGCGATTTTTGCCGCGTCGCCCGGCAAGAACGGCAGCACGCACAGTGTCAGCGATTTTGCAAGCGAAAGGTGCGAGCCGAGCATAAACCAAGCGGTTCCGAGGGTGTACAGCACCGCCGTTCCGAGAACAGCGAGCAGTACCGGAAACACAATATTGCGCGGCGAGTAAAAACCGGCGGCGCGGCGCGGGATTCGCAGACCCGCGATTGCCGCAAGCGGCAGGTATCCGACAAGATACCCTGCTGTCGGCGACGTAAACTTCTGGAAGCCGCCGACAAAGCCTGCGAACACAGGAATTCCGATAAGGCCGAGCAGCAGGTACAGCGCAACGGAGAGGGCGGCGCGCTTCGTGCCGAGTACAAACGCCGCAAGATAGATTACAAACGTCGCAAGCGATATAGGCACCGGTCCAATCGGCACGGCTATCGGAGCAAGCACGCACAAAAGCGCGGCAAATACGGCTATTACAACAAGATCCTTCAGTTTCATTGGTATACCTCTAAAAAAATTTTGTCGCTCAAATAGGCGAATCAAATGTAATTTCACCGCCGCCGGAATCCCGCACGGTGAGTGTAAAGTCCGGATTTAATCGCAAAACGGTGTATTGCCTGTACTCAGGCAGCAGCAGCCCGCGATACTGCTCAAAGCACTCTTCGGGGCTGTCGGCGCACCGCAATATTCCGCGCACCGTATCCAGGACAATATCCTCGGCCGTGTGCTCAGGCGGTGTATCGCCGTCTGCAAACAGGCTTCCCGCGCCGGGGACTTCCGCTACCGCCTCCGATAAGAACAGATTCAGACCGATACCGCAGATTATATCCCTGCCGTTGTATTCGCAAAGTATCCCGGCGATTTTCTTCCCCGACAAATACAGGTCGTTTACCCACTTAATCCGCGCGTCCTTTCCGGTTTTACCGCGCACCGCAAGCGCAAGGCTCACGCCGCACATTGGCGTTACCGCGCGCAAAAAATCAGAGCTCGCGCCGGTTTTGCGGATTTTAACGGAAAAATATACACCGTATCCGATCGGGCAGATATATGGCCGCCCCCGCGTTCCGCGCCCGGAGGTCTGCCCTGAGGCGGCGACCGCGTCAGCCTCTCTATCCACAAGACAAATGTCGTTTGTCGAGGTAACCTCGCGGTAAGCGCGCAGGACTATACCTGATTTTTCGGCGGTACGCTCCAGGTAGTTTAGATCAAGGCTTTTCAATTGCAACACACCTGTCGGCGACCTCCTCTATAAACTTTCTGTCGTGCGATACCGCGATAATCGCGCCGCCGAATTCGTTTAAAATCCCGCGTATAACGGGACCTGAAAGCGGCGACAGATTCCGCGTCGGCTCGTCAAGCACAAGTACATTGCATCGGTCGAAAATCAGCTTTATAAACGCGCATTTCGCCTTTTGCCCGCCTGAAACGTCTGACAAAAGGCTTTCCATCTCGTTGGGTGTAAATTTTGCCGAGCCGAGAAGCGTCCGCGCACGGGTCACATCCTCCTTTTTGCCGGACGGCGCGATGAATTCAACGGGCGTCTTGTCCTTTGGCAGCAGGTCAAAGTAGTTCTGCGGCATATACCCCGCATTAACGTCGCACCGCGAAAGCAGCTCCCGCGCAATCAGCTTTAGAAATGTGGACTTTCCCGTGCCGTTTTTCCCGACAATACAAACCCGCTCGCGTCCCTCAACGCGCAGAGACAGGTTTTCCGCCAGTACGCGCATATCCTCACCCTCGCCGACAGTAAGCTGCGGCACGGTAATATCAATTATCACCTTACCCGCCGGGACGGAGCATTCGGCCGGAAACTTGAGGCTGATCGCCTCTTCAAGGTCGGGAAAATCGGTTAGATTCTCCTCCTCTTTGTCCAGCCGCTTTTCCTGCGCCTTGACGGCGTGCATTTTTTTCTTGAGCAGCTGCCCGCCGTGCGGGTCGCCGCGCGAAATTACGTTCTGCTGATGCTCGACCTTTTGGGCGATCCTGTTGTATCGGTCGAGCTTTTTCTTCAACTCCGCGCGCTCACCCGCCGCAAGCTGAGACTGCCGATGAAACGCCGCGATTCTGCGCTCGTAATACTCCGGGTAGCTCATCCGCACAACCGTCGCGCGCGGAACCTGCTTTTTGCGCACCTGTTCAATGTGGATTATTACGTTTGCGGTGTTTTCAATCAGTGTTTCGTCGTGCGAGACAAACAGCACCGGCTTAATTGAGGAGTTAATAAAATCCTCAAGAAACTCCAGCGCGTCTATATCAATGTCATTAGACGGCTCGTCAAGCAGATAAACGTCCGGGTTTTCAATCAACAGCTTCAGCAGATTCAGCTTTGTCTGCTCTCCGCCGGAGAGCGTGCCTATAACGCCGTCAGAGTAGCAAAAGCCAACCGGCAGCGACAGCTGCGCCGTGTAAGCCGCGATATCGGCGGGGGACAAGTCCCAGAACCCGTCAAACCCGGCGGTGTAGTCCGAAACGGTAAGCGCCAGAATGTCCTCGTCCATTGCCTGCGGCAGATAGCCGAGCCGCGTTCCGCGCGTGTTGATGTCACCCGAAATTTCGGCGTAGCTTTCGATTAGCTGCGGGTCGTAGATTGCCTTTAGCAGAGTTGACTTTCCGTCGCCCTCCTCGCCGATTATGACAGCCTTGTCTCCGTCTCTGAGGTCAAAGGAAAAGCCGGAAATTATACTGCGCAGGTCTTTTTTGAGTGTTATTGTAAGGCTTGTTATTTTCAGCATTCAGTAGTGTTGTTCTTCTTTATTATGTCCGATAAATCGTCAAACTCCGGCTTTTCACGCACCGCGCCGTAGCCGGAGCTGACCTTTGCGCGAATTTCGCCGTATGCGCTCTGCCGTGTGACAGCCTCGCGCGACAAAACCGCCCGCTGTTTGAGCGACTTCCGGATTCCGATTGTGGTCGTGTGGCGGAAGATAAGGCTCAAAAACCGCTCCTCATCCTCGATTCGGCAGAGCACCGTAAGCTCAACGCCCGGGCGCTGCTTTTTCATAAAAATCGGCGACGTAAACACGTCCAGCGCCCCCGCGTCCAGCAAAAGCTGCGACGCAAGGCCGATTTCCTCGCCCGTAATGTCGTCCATATCGCACTTCAGCTCAAGAATTTCGTCCTGCTTCGGCGCTGTCTCGCACCAAAAAGCGCGAACGGCGTTCAGCTTCGGAAAGTCCTTCATACCAAAGCCGTAGCCTGTCTTTACAATCGTCAGCGTTTCGTTCTTCACATCAAACCGCGTGACAAAATACTTCAGCAGAGCAGCGCCTGTCGGAGTCAAAAGCTCACCCTGAACGTCTCCGTTTTGCCAAGGAATCCCGCCGAGAAGCTCGCAGCAGGCCGGAACCGGCACAGGCAGAATCCCGTGTGCGCACTTAATGTGTCCGAACCCTGTCGCAACGGCGCTCGCCGTAATCTCCGCCGCGCCCAGCATGAAAAACAGCAGACAAACGCCGCAGATGTCGGCAATCGCGTCCACCGCGCCGACCTCGTGAAAATGCATTTGCTCGAGGCTTTCCCCGTGCACACGGCTTTCAGCTCCGGCAAGAAGCGCGTATACCTCAAGCGCCCCGGAAATGACCTCCGGCGGCAGCTTCAGCCCCGCGATTATGCCGCGCACCTCGGGATAGGAGTAGTATTTCGGTTCAGGCGCGGCGGCCGGAGTATGCGAACGTGCGTGCTTCGGCGTGCCCGTATGCTGATGTGTATGCAACGAATCGCGTACAGCCCCCTCCTCGCCGAAGCGCGTCATAACATGCATACGCGTTCCGGAAACACCCATTTTTATCGCGTTTTCCGCCGAAATTTCACAGTCAGGAATGCCGCAGGCGTTGATTTCCCGCAAAAACTCAGCCTGCTTTTCCTCAGACAGCAGGGAGAAAAGCGCGCCTGTCAGCATATCGCCCGCGCAGCCCATTTGCAGGCTCAGATGAATTTTAGCGCCGCTGCTATAAGCCAAGAGCTTCCGCCTTTGCGCGCAAAAAGGACCTAAGCCAGTCGCCGATGTCGGGCGCGGCAAGCGCGAAGTCAATCGTCGCCTCTAAAAAGCCCTTGAGGTTGCCGGTATCGTAGCGAACGCCCTCGAAATCGACCGCGACCATCTCGCGCACGCCAAGCAGACGGCGCAAGCCGTCCGTCAGCTGAATCTCGCCGCCGTGTCCCGGTGGAGTGCTCTCCAGAATCTCGAAAATTTCAGGCGTGAGGATATACCGCCCGAGAATCGGATAATCGGAGAATTTTTCGGAAGGACGCGGCTTTTCGTTCATGTCGGAAACGCGCATAACGCGCCCCTCAATAGGCGTAACCTTCAGCGACGAGTACTTCGATATAGCGTCCGGTGAAACGCGCTGCGTTCCGACGGCGGCCGCGCCGTATTTCTCCGCCGCGTCGATAAGCTGCTTTGTAACAGGCACCTTGCTCATCATAACGTCGTCTCCGAGAAGCACCGCAAACGGCTCGTTTCCGACAAAGTGCTTTGCGCGCGAAACGGCGTGGCCGAGCCCCTTGGTCTCGCGCTGACGAACATAGAAAATGTTTGCCATTTCGGCTGTTTTGCGGACAGTTTCAAGCTCGTCGAACTTGTTTGAGGCAATCAGACGGTCTTCAAGCTCGGGCGTGAAGTCAAAATAATCGTCCATCGCGGATTTTGCGCGGTTCGTGACAATCAAAATGTCCTCGATCCCGGAGGAGACAGCCTCCTCGATGATGTACTGAATCACCGGCTTGTCTACAAGCGGCAGCATTTCCTTAGGTACGGTTTTTGTCGCCGGGAGCATACGCGTTCCGAGCCCCGCTGCGGGTATAACCGCTTTTGTTACTTTCATTTGTTTATATCTCCTTACAAAAGACCTGCGCAAAGCGCGGTAAGCCGCGCGGCGAGTGCAGATTTGCGATTTCGTCTGAATATTTGTGTGGGTACAGGCCTTATACCTTCGCCTGTTCTGCAAGTTCTGGCGTTTTTGCGCGGCTTGCCAAGGCGGCGCTTGTCTTTTTAATGACCCAAAGTGCGAGAATCGTCAGATAAGTTATCGCGGCGGCGCAAATTACGCAGAAAATCAGGAAAAACACCATATCGAACATGGTTGAGCGCAAAACGTTTACGACCTGTACGCGCGTTGAACCGAAAATCCTGATATTAACAAGGAATTTGATGACACTCGTCTTCATAATAAGCGGTTTTATAGTCATTATATATCTGCCGAGCAGCATACTGTGGCAAAGGTACAGCGCAAGCGTAATCCTGCCGAGCCAGCGGAAAACAGGATTGTCAAAAAGACGGGACAGCAGGCTTTTCTTTGAGTAGGCAAGGATAATGAGAATCGGCATATAGATAAGGATTCTGAAGTTATCAACGCCGACCTCACGTCCCCAAACGAGATAAAACAGGCGGAAAACGCAGTAAACCTCAAGCAGCGACAGCAGGATTTTTCCGATAATATTAACC
>JAISTA010000015.1 GCA_031272845.1 Oscillospiraceae bacterium | reverse complement strand
ATATTTTTACGCCGCTGAAAATGAAAACGGCGGAGAGCACCGAAATAAGTATTATGCGTACTGTTTTCCGGCGGCCGCCGTTCTTTTTTGTTTTATTTTGGTTGTTATCTTTCATAGGTATATAATAATAAAATTACACGCAAATGTCAACAACAAAAACAATACAATATTTCTGCCGTATTGTATCGAACGCAGGCTATTCTTCTATCGCCGGAACAAGCTCCAAAAACGCGCGCGCCTCTTTCGAAAGGTTCCCCTCCTTCCAACAAACAACAATCCGCGAGGTGTGCACACTGGGGTCTATCGGGTAATACTTTATCCGCTCAGAGCCGGCCACGTTGAACTTTCCGCAGATTGAAACGCCTCGGCAGGCGCTGATATTGTGCAGCAGCGTCTGGTAATTCAGCACAAATTCAACGGATTTCGGCACAAAGCCGATACGCGCGTAAACCTGCTTCGCGCGCTCCTTGTCCTGCTGCGTGTTCGTCTGCGGAACGAAAAAGGCCGTCTCGCCGTTCAGCATGTGCGGTTCAATCTCGTCAAGCTTTGCCAGAGGATGGTCTGCCGAGATCGCCAAATACATGTTGTACTGCGCGACCTTGCGGCTGCATATGTTCGGCAAATCATCAACAACAAAGCTCTGCGCAACGATAATGTCAGACGTTCCGAGCTCAAGCTGCTGCCTCATCTCCTGAAAGTCGCAGAGAATTTCAGCAACGTATATTTCAGGGTGCTCACTCTGAAACCTGCGGATAGTGTCGTTCATCGCCTTATAATCCTCAACCGCGTTGTAGGAAACTGGCAGCGCAAGCCGCAGGTGCATGTCGCCGAACGCCGCACCGCTGCGCACAACCTTAATCGCAGCGTCAAGATTCGTGTAAAGCGGCTCGAGTCTCTGGCGCAGATACTCACCCTCCCGCGTCAGAACAACGCCCTTATTGCTGCGCTCGAAAACACGTACGCCGACGCTTTCCTCAAACCGCGCAAGCGTGCGCGAAAGAGCCGGCTGCGAGGTGAAAAGCTGATCCGCCGCCTTTGTAAAGCTTTGCACCTCCGCAACAGTTAAAAACACGTAAATTTGTTCAAATGTAATGTTGTACACTTATTCCGCCCTACCTAAGCAAAAGATTTTTCGTGTATCGCCAAGGGTATCGGCACTTCGCCCTCCGGCTTGAGCATTGTTAATATTTAACAATATATGTATGCATATTGTATATAACGTCAGCGTTATAACGCTATGCATTATTTCTATTTTACATATACCTGCCGATAGGATTATACTGAGTTCATCAAATTGTCGAATTTGCGCACCGTAAATTTAACAAATTATAACAGGTCGAACAATAAGGCAAGAAAAAAAGGCATTACATTCATTATAACAGGAGGCGCTTCAGAGTGCAACTAGAATTTTCTGGTGTGAGCAAAGCTTTTCCGGGCGTACAGGCGCTGTCGGATATCAGCTTCCGCGCCGAAGGCGGCAGGGTGCTCGCCCTGCTCGGTGAAAACGGAGCCGGCAAATCAACACTGCTGAAAATTATGAGCGGCGATATTCGGGCCGACGAGGGTTCTGTCACGCTAGACGGGCAGGTGCAAAGCTTTTCCTCGCCGAATGACGCAATCAAGGCCGGAATCAGCGTTATATATCAGGAGCGCCAGCTGATACCCGCAATGAGCGTTATGGAAAACATCTTCGCCGGTGATTTGCCGCGCACGGCCGGCGTTATCAACAGGCAGAAGCTGAAACGCGACGCGCAGGAGGTAATCGACAAATTCGGTCTCAATATCTCCCCGTCAGAGCCTGTCGGCAGACTGTCAGTCGCCTATCAGCAGATGGTCGAGATAATGAAGGCCTATCGGCGCGGGTCAGACGTAATCGCGTTTGACGAGCCGACGGCAAGCCTTGCAGAGAGCGAGATTTCCATTTTGTTCAAGCTTATCCGCGAGCTGCGCGCCGAGGGCAAGGTCATAATCTACGTCTCGCACCGCATGGCGGAAATTTTCCAGATAACAGACGATATTGTAGTCCTGAAGGACGGCCGCACCGTCGCAAGCTTTCCGACAGCGGAAACGTCCGAGGCCACGCTTATCAAAGCAATGGTCGGCCGCGATATCGGCGATACATACGCAAAGCTCGACCGCAACACCGAATACGGCGACACGCTGCTTGAGGTCCAAAACCTCGTTACAAAAAAGGTTAAGGACGTTTCCTTCACCTTGCGGCGCGGCGAGATTATCGGCTTTTCCGGGCTTGTCGGAGCCGGACGCACAGAGGTTGTCCGTGCGATATTCGGGGCGGACAAAATCCTGTCAGGTGAGCTGATTCTTGAGGGCAAGCCCTTAAAGCTCAAAGCGCCTGCCGACGCGATTGCGGCGGGTATCGCGCTGTGTCCTGAGGACCGCAAGGAGCAGGGACTCGTTTTGTTCCGCTCAATCAAGGAAAACGTCTCAATCCCGGTGCTGTCGCGTATAAGAAAGCTCCTTTTCCTCGACAGGAAGCAGGAAGCCGCTCTTGCCGACAACGCCCGCTCAAAGTATAAGATAAGCACACCCAGCACAGACAAGCTTGTCGTCGAGCTTTCCGGCGGAAATCAGCAAAAGGTCATACTCGGCCGCTGGACCTCCGGCAAGCTGGATATTAAGCTCCTGATTCTTGACGAGCCGACTAAGGGTATCGACGTCGGCACGAAGGCGGAGATATACCAAATGGTGTGCGACTTTGCCAAGCAGGGTATCGGAGTTATCTTCATCTCGTCGGAGCTGACGGAGGTTATCGGCGTATCCGATACGATATACGTCATGCACGAGGGAAAAATCACCGGAAATGTAAAGCGCGGCGAGGCGACGGAAGAGGGTATCCTCGCGCTTGCCATGCAAAGCTAGGAGGCGCACGAGATGAAACAGAAAAAGCTGAAATCAACGATCTCATACGTATTTAAGTCAAAAATGCTGACGCTTGTGATGCTGCTTGTCGTAGTTGTCGCGGTATTCACGATAATATCGAAGGGTCAGTTCGTCGATCCGAAAAACTTACGCAATATTCTGCAGTCGATAACGCTTGTTTCTCTTCTGACAATCGGCGCGGGCATGCTTATGATAGGCGGCTATGTCGATCTGTCGCTCGGCGGCACAGGCACAATGTGCGGACTGATAGCGGCGTATGCTCTGCGCGCGGGCGCTCCTTGGTACCTCGCGCTGATAATCGGCCTTGTGACCGGCGCACTTGCGGGAACCTTTAACGCGGTGCTCATAAATGAGCTGAAGTTTCAGCCGTTTATCGCAACGCTGTCCACAGCCTCAATTACGCAGGGTCTCGGCTACATCGTAAACAACGGCCAGCAGATTGATATTGACAACTCCGTGTTCAACTTTATCGGAACGCAGAGAATCGCGGATTTTGTCCCGTATTCAATTATCATATCGCTTGTTCTGCTCCTGATATACGGAGTTATGCTGAAAAACACAAAATTCGGCCGCTCAATGTATCTTGTCGGCGGAAACCCGCAGGCCTCGCTTTTGTCGGGACTGCACCCGAAGCGCGTTTCTTACATACTGTTTATAAACGCGGGCTCTTTGTCGGCGCTTGCCGGAATCCTGCTTGCTGCAAGACTCAAGACCGCAAATACAACGGGTATTGTAAACCAGCAGTTTTCAGGAATGACGGCCGCCGTTCTCGGAGGTATTTCCTTCGGCGGAGGAGCTGGCGGAATGGGCGGAGCGCTGATCGGTATACTTATACTGAACTGCTTCAACAACGGCATGCTGATAGTGAGGGTAACGTCTTACTGGCAGACCGTCGCGTCAGGCGCTTTGCTGCTGATTGCCCTCGCAATTGACTTTCTGCGTGTTTCCCGCACGAAGAAAGCATCGTAGCCGGTAGGAGGTATTAAAATGACTGTTATCAAGAAAGCTCTAAAGGCAAAGGTTACGCCGATAATCCTCGTAACCATACTGGTTATGATCCTGTTCCAGACAAGGAACAGCAGTTACCTTTCCCTCAGCAACCTCAAGAACCTGATGCACGCAATGAGCTTTGCCGGAACCATCTCAATCGGTATCGCAATGCTTATGATAGGCGGCGAGATAGACCTTGCGGCGGGAGCGGAGGCGGCCTTTGCGGGAGTTATAATAACGCTGCTGATAGAAGCCGGCGTTCCGTGGCCGCTTGCAATCCCGATCACGATTGTTTTCGGAATGCTCTGCGGCGCCGTTAACGCGGTTTTCGTAAACAAGCTCAATTTTATGAGCTTCATCGCGACAATCGGCATTATGTCGGTTTACACGGGACTTATCCGCGTCATAACGCAAAGCAAGAACCTCCCGATCTCAAACCAGGGGTATTACAAGGTCGGCTCGGCGCTTGTGTTCGGCATTCTTCCGCTCCCGTTCGTGATTATGTTCGTGCTTATGGTCGCTTACGGCCTGATCCTCGCGTTTACAAACTTCGGCCGCAGCATTTATATGTGCGGCGGAAATCGTCAGGCCGCCCGGCTCTGCGGCATTAACCAGAAAAAGCTCTCGACGATTCTGTTTTTGAATAACGGCGCGCTCGCGGCTGTTGCCGGCTTGGTTCTGGCCTCGCGCATGCACTCCGGCTCACCGACAGCGGGCGACACAGGCGCGCTGGACGCTATAACAGCCTCTGTTCTCGGCGGCGTATCCTTTATGGGCGGCGCCGGAGCGATGGTAAACTGCTTTTTCGGCATACTGCTCTTAACCGTATTCAATACGGGTCTTACAACAAGCGGACTTCCGCCGTACTGGCAGATTGTTGCGCAGGGTGCGCTTTTGCTGCTGGCGCTGTTTGTTGACTTTGTCAACCAGCGCTCGCGAATCAGAAATCTGGAGCGGAAAAATGCCGCCTAGCGCGGCAGTAACCGGGTAGTGTCAGCACTCTCCCGTGTCCCTACGTAAAAACAGCCCTGCGGGACAAAAATTAATCAGCCCAACCAAAAAATTTTTATATAGTGAGGAAACAAAATGAAAAAGATCGTAGCATTGCTTCTTGTTCTGTGCTTGTCACTGGCGCTTTTCGCCTGCGGCGGCAAAGACAAGACCACACCCACGCCCACACCGCCGACAACGCCGACAGCCGACACCGGCAGTGAGCTTCCGCCCGCGCCGCCCTCAACAGACGGCACAGCCGGTTACGCAACAGACGACGTTGATTGGAACGCGCGTGACAAGTATCACTTTGTGTATGCTTACACCGCCCCCTCTCCGCTCGTTGACACGATGATGAACGCCTGGAAGGTTCTTGGCAACGTTTACAACTTTGATGTTGCCGAATCAACAGGCAACGGCGACGCTGAGGCTTATGTCCAGAACCTTGAGGTTATGGCAAACCAGGGCAACGTCGACGGCTTCTTTATGGACTGCGACCCGACAATTCAAAACCGCGTTATTGAGCTGCTTGAGGAGTTCAAGCTTCCGTTCGTATGCATGTTCAACCCGATGTACGATTCCACCGGCGCTGCTATCGCTCCGGCCCTCGCGCTAGACCAGTATCAGTCCGGCTACGACTCTCTGCAGTGGCTCATCGACAACTACAAGACCTATTGGAAAGGCGACGTTGACGTTTCCACAATCGGCCTGCTGAACCTCGACTGGTCCACATCTCCCCCGCTGCACGACCGCTGTGTCGGCGCGACCGAAGCTTTCAAGAAAGCATTCCCCGGAAACACAAACATCTTTGACGCGGACGGCGTTACAGCCGGAAACATCAACACAGAGGTCGGCTACAACCTGACAAGCCAGGTCATTACAGCCCACACTGAAATCAAGTATTGGTTCGTAGACGCGTGCGTTGAAGATTTTGCGCAGGGCGCGGCCCGCTTCTTCGAGACACTCGACACACAGGACAACATCCTTTTGACAGACGTCGGCAGCGTTATGCTCGCCCTTGAGTGGGATTCCGGCTATGACGGCGCGTGGAAGGCCTGCTATGCTATCTCCGACTATGCGTATGCCGGACCTGCGGCTCTCGGCCTTATCGCAATGGTAGACGGACGCGCGACAGCTGAAACCCTTTGGCCGGAGCGCCGCGCGGCGGGCGACAAGGCGACCATCTGGATCGCGGAAAGCTCTATCGTCACAAAGGACACCTATAAGGAATACCTGACAGGTATCGACAAGAAATACGGCGCTCAGTAAACGCCAATTCTGGAGTAATCGTAAATGAAACTGACGCGTCCGATGTATCTTGAGTCCGGTTTTCCGACCTTTTCGGATACCTCGTCGTTCGGCAGCATACCGTTTACCGTACCTAAATTCGACACGCCGATCACGCCAAAAGAAAACTTTTGGCGTGCGGCGCGCCGGGATAAACCGCTGTGGGTGCCCAACGCTCATACTGATCAGCAAATGCTGCATATAAATGAGCTGGGCGTCCACAAGCCCGGGAAGCTGCAGTTCGGCCCCGATTTCCGCGCAATGCAGAAAGAGGACTACGTGTTCATCGACCCGTTCGGAAATTCCTGGACGTGGGTCGCCTCAGCCGGCGGAGCTATGCTTACGCCGGGAACAAAGGTGGTTGAAGACGTATGCGATTGGGAAAAGCACGTTAAGTGGCCGAATCTCGATGAGTGGACTGTACGGGAAACCGCCGAAAAATTCATGGCCGAGCGCTATGATCCGGACAAAATCCTGCACATAAACATTCATCAGGGACTGACCGAGCTGCTTGTCGCAATGGTCGGCGGTTACGGCGAGGGTATGCTCGCGATGGCCGAGGAACCGGAGGCCTGCCTGGATTACTTTAACCGGCTCGCTGACTTTATCATAAGCTTCTTTGATTATCTCAAGGCGCTCTACCCCGTGGAATTCGTGACATATCACGACGACTGGGGAACCGAAAGAGAAACCTTTTTCGGCGAACGCATGATGGAGGAGCTTGTCTACGAACCGACAAAACGGATTATCGACCACATAAAAGGCGCCGGATGTATCTTTGAGCTGCATTCCTGCGGCAAAATAGAGCGTTTTCTGCCTTATATGTGCGACCTCGGCGTTGATTTTCTTCAGATACAGCGCCGCGCCGTCGATATTCCGAAAATGAAGGAGCTTTACGGAGACAGAATCGGGTTTAACGCCCAGCTTGAAGGGTACGACTTCGGCGTTGCGTATTCAGACGCGCAAATTACCGAGATCGTACAGCGCAGCGTTGAGCTCTACGGCAAGAACGGCGGGTTTTATCCCGCAATCTTTGAGTCCGACCCCGAACGTTTATGGAAGCTCTGCTCCGAGCTGTATTGCTACAGCCGGGAATATTATTCACGCTTTTAGCTAATGCCCACGCAGGGGCGGTTTATCCTTTCCCCGCCCCTGCAAATTTATTACAGGGCAAGACGGTACGCTCAAGTAATTGAGCGTACCCGATAAATTTGAATATTGCTTCCGCTTTTGCGGAATGAATATAGACGTAAAAATGCGGCAGCGGCCGCCGAAAAACATTCTGAAAACAAAATAATTGTTTATAAATTTACAAGGAGATTATTACTATGCGTGTAAAGCTTGCTTTAGCTCCGAAAATGGGGCGTGAGGTCGTAGTTGAGGAAGTTGAGCTGGATGAGCCCGGCGATTATGACGTACGCATAAAGGTCATGACGTGTACCATCTGCCACAGTGACATCCACGCGAACACAGGTGAGCATATGGAGTACGAGGGGCCCGGCGCCGCCGGACACGAAATTGCGGGTATTGTAGACGCAATCGGCAGCAAGGTGACATACGTCAAGCCCGGAGACCGTGTTTTGTGCAGCGAGGTCCGCGCAGGCTGCGGCCACTGCGACCAGTGCCTGCACGACCGTCCCT
>JAISTA010000008.1 GCA_031272845.1 Oscillospiraceae bacterium | reverse complement strand
GATTGAGGTCGGCAAGGTGTTTACGCCGGAGGCCAAAATCGTCACCTACGAGCAGCTCGGAATCGGGCGGCTTGTGTACCAGCTGCCGACAAAGCTTTGCGAGATGTTTCTCTCAGAGGTGTTTACAACCGGCAAGCTATCTGATTTAGACCGCGACACGATTGAAACGGTTGAGACGTTCTTCAAAAACAACCTCAATTTGTCTGAAGCGTCGCGCAATATGTTTATACACAGAAACACGCTGGTTTACAGACTGAACCGCATTCGCCGCATAACGGGGCTAGACCTGCGCGAGTTTGACGACGCGGTTATATTCAAGATTGCGATGATGGTTTACAAATACCTTAACAGAAGGTAGCGGGAATGCGGCGGCGAAGCCGGTAATTTTATTTTTCAAGGGGTTTTCGGGCAGGGACAAAAGACCTGCGCCCGGTTTGCGATGGTAATATTTGATCACGTCTACAAGACATATCCGAACGGCACAAATGCGCTGCACGATGTTTCGTTTGACATAAAGGACGGCGAGTTTGTATTTCTCGTCGGTCCCTCCGGCTCGGGTAAATCTACAATTATTAAGCTCTTAACAGGCGAGGAGCGCGACTTTCTGGGCGATATTTCCGTCGGAAACTACGACATGCAGCGCATACGGCGCGGCAGGCTGCCTTATATGCGGCGCTCAATCGGCGTTGTGTTTCAGGACTTCCGCCTGATAGACACGAAAACCGTTTATGAAAACGTAGCGTTTGCAATGCGCGTTATCGGCGCGAAAAACGGCGGAGAGTACGGTATACGCCGCCGCGTGCCGTATATGCTACAGCTTGTCGGACTTGCTGACAAGCAGCGCGCTTATCCGACGGAGCTTTCCGGCGGAGAGCAGCAGCGCGTCGCGATTGCGCGTGCGCTCGTCAACGACCCTGCGCTTCTGATAGCCGATGAGCCGACAGGAAACCTTGACCCGGCGCGAAGCCTTGAGATAATGACGCTCTTGAAGAAAATTAACGAGCTTGGCACGACAATGCTCGTCGTCACGCATGAGCGAACGCTGGTGGACCGTTTCGGCGGACGCGTTATCGCGATTGAAAACGGCGGAGTCGTCGGAGACAATTTTGTCAACTACGCAGAGGCCGAAAAAGAGCGGATCCGCCAAAAGCAGCTGGCTATTGCCGGCGTGCGCCAAAAGACTGTGCGCGATATTGAATATGAGGAGCGCCTGCGCCTTGCCGGAAGCTTCAAGGAGTATGGTCCGGCGGACGATACGGAAGCAGAATATGAAGATGAGTATGACGAGTACGAGCCCCTTGAGTATATAGACGACGAGGAGCCGCGCCGCGCCGCCGACGATGACGAGTATGACGGCGACGAGGAATACGAAATTTACGACGACGAAGACGTTTACTGGGAAGAATAGCTATGAATAACAGCAACACGCACAGAAACGTGCATTTTTGGTATTACATAAAAGAGGGATTTCTGAGCGTTATAAAAAACGGCTTTAAGTCGTTTGCGCTCATCTTTACAATGACGGCTTGTATGCTTATAATGGGCTGCTTTGCGCTTTTGTCGCTGAACGTTAGCAACATTATCAGCAAGTTTGAAGACGAGAACATCATCCTCGCCTATGTTGACGAGCGCCTTGACGAGGCGACCGCCGTCAGCGTAAAAAGTGACCTCGTTAAAATCCCGAATATCGCGTCCGTGAACTTTGTCTCGCGCAAGGAGGCGATGGACTCCTTTGTTGCGCAATACCCTGACAAAACGCGTTTTGTGGATATAGACGAGTCCGTTTTCCGCCACAGGTATCAGGTTTACGTTGAGGATGTGTCGCTGATGGCGGAGACCGCCGACGCGGTGAGAAGCACTGCGGGAATTGCAAAAATAACCGTTAACCTGACGGTTGCGGCGGGGTTTGTGATGGTTCAGCGCGTTGTAACCGCAGTTTCGCTTGGACTTATCGCGATACTGCTTGTTATTTCGCTCTTTATGATGTCAAACACAATCAAAATCGCGGCGTATGACAGGCGAAACGAGATCGCGATAATGCGTATGGTCGGGGCGACAAAGCGATTTATCAGAAACCCGTTTTTGTTTGAGGGCTTTATACTCGGCGTTGTCGCCGCTATGCTTGCGTTTATACTGCAAATTATGATTTATCATTTTGTAACGATAAAGGCCGCCGACGCCGCCATGGCGAATCTGATTTCGATGGTTCAGTTCTCGGTCGTCACGGTGCCGATGCTTCTCAGCTTCGGGGCGATAGGTCTCGGCGTCGGGTTTATCGGCAGCGGAACTGCAATCAGAAAATACCTGAAGGTTTAGAACCTGATATACCAAAGAACGCGTTTTTTTGAATTTTCGGAGGAATAACATTTATGAAAAAATCGAGGCAGCTTGGCCACAGAGTAATCGCGATTGTTCTCGCGGCGCTCATAGTCCTGTCGGTCATTATCACGGCGGTTGCAACGCTTACGGCAAAGGGCGTTACGCAGTCTGAAATCAACACGCTCAAAAAGCAGCAGGAGGAGCTGAAAAGCCAGAAAAACGCGCAGCTCTCCAAGATAAACTCGCTTGAGTATACGCAGGCGACGCTTATTGCGCAAAAGGAGGCTCTCGACCAAAAGCTTCTTTTAACGCAGTCTGAGATTGACAACATTGTTGAGCAGATAGTGCTTTATGAACAGCTTATCGCGCAGGCTGAAAACGACGTGCAGATTGCCGTGAATAAGGAAGACAGCCAGCTTGAGCTCTATAAGGCGCGTATGCGCACAATGGAGGAAAACGGCATTCTGTCCTACATATCGGTTGTGTTTGCGTCAAACAGCTTTATGGATTTGCTCGCAAACCTCGATTTTATCGACGACATTATGAAGTCTGACGAAAAGGCGTATGAAGATTTCGTCGCGGCGCGCGTCGCCGTTGAGGACGCGAAAAAAGTCCTTGAGGACACAAAGGCCGAGTGTGAGGCAGAAAGAGAAACGCTGAACCTAAAGTACGTTGAGCTTGAGGCGGACAAGGATGAGGCCGACGCGAAGATCAAAGAAATCGAGGCGGATATTGAGGAAGAGCGCAAGGCATACGAGGCAAAGCTTGCTGAATCCAACGCGCTGCAGGCGCAGATAAACAAGGCGGCGGAGCAGCTGCGGCGCGAGCAGGCGGCAAAGCAGGAGCGCGGCGAGACTGTCGCAAAGGGAACGGGTGCTCTGGTATGGCCGTCCAACACCAGAACGATTACGAGCGAGTTTGGAATGCGTTTTCACCCGATATTAAAGGAAAACCGTCTGCACGGCGGCATTGATATCAACGCGCCGTACGGCTCAAACATTTTTGCGGCGGACACGGGCACGGTTATTATTTCGGCCTACAGCTCCTCCTGGGGCAACTATGTTGTTATCGACCACGGCAACGGGATGACGACGCTGTACGCGCACATGTCCTCGCGCGGGGTTTCCGCCGGAAAAGAGGTCTCGCGCGGCGCGGTTATCGGCAAGGTTGGGTCAACGGGACTTTCGACAGGGCCTCATCTGCACTTTGAGGTTTCGGTCAACGGCGTAAAGAAAAATCCGAGGAATTACCTGTAAGCTGTGCGCGAATTGGAAACGCAAAACCACATACACCCCGGCGGAATTAGCTTTCCGCCGGGGTGTATGTTTGTGGGATCGCTTTGGGGTTTCGGCGGTGCTTTGTGTTCTTTGCGACGTAAAACTTTCGGCTGGAATGAAAAGTTCTCTGTGCGGAGCGGGTTGCGGGGTTTGTGGGATTGCTTTGGGTTTGCCACGTCGGTGGTGTGCTGTGATACGCAAAGCTTTGGGCTGGAACGAAAAGTTCTCTGTGCGGCGCAGGTTACGGTGTTTGGAATTGGGGCTCAGCTTAGTCGCGGTTCCCAGCTAGAACGCCTACGCGGCGGGCGGTTACTATTTCCGCTTCGCCGGAAAAAGTAACCAAACAGGGGCGACTTCTTTTAGAAAGAAGCAAATCTTTTTTTATGCCGGGCAGACAGAGTAACTGCAATATAGTCCCTGCCCACACCGCGAGAAGTGCGGAGTAACATCCGAACACCTGCGCACCGCCGCACACAGGGGCGAAGCCTGTCCGGGGCTAAAGACTTAGGTCGGACAGTCGGTGTGCGCGAGGTGCGGTGGGGGTGGTGGCCGAAAGGACTGTACTGCTACGATCGCTGACGCACGTTGTGAGGGAGGTGGGTGCGTGTCCCGGCGCGGCGTGGTGCTGAAATTGCTGTAGGGGACGCTGCCCTCAGCGTCCCGTCCCCGAAACCACGGCGTTGTTGTCTAAAAACCACCGCAACCGGACAATATACGTGTGGAATGCCTAGACCACAGCATTTGTGCTTAAAACCACAGCAACAGCCAACTCCCCACCCGGGACGCTGAGGGCAGCCACCCCTACAGCGCACCGCCCAAATTACCGCGCCTAAAAACCGCACACGCGTGTCCCGACGCGCAAAGCGCGGAGGCAGGCGGACGCACCAAACCGCACTCATGCCGGACGGGGGCAGTGGCCTGACGTATAGTCTAGCGGCAAACCAAAACAGGGACGTCGAGGACGCCGTCCCCTACGGAAACGTTGCGGCAACGGGCACGCAACCGAACCGCAAGCAATACCGACCGCCAACGCAACACCCACCGCGTCGGGACACGCACCTACCTCCCGCAACAAGTGCGGCAGCAATCGTAGCAGTACCATCCTTCCGGTTGGCACCCCCACCGCAATCCGCGGTAGCCTAAAGTCTTACCTGAGTCTTTAGCCCCGCACAAGCTTCGCCCCTGTGTGCGGCGGTGCTGAAGCATTCGCCGCGACCACCGCACCTGTCATTGTGTGGGCAGGGACTACATTGCAGCTACACCGCCTGCCCGGCATAAAGCGATTTTGCTTCTTTTCTCAAGAGAAAAGAAGTCGCCCCTTTTTGGGGACGATGTCCGGCGAAGCGGAAAAAGTAACCGCCCGCCGCGTAGGCGCTACTGCAGTGAACCGAAGAGTAGCCGAGTCTCTATTCCAAACACCGCAACCTGCCCCATACAGAGAACTTTTCGTTCCCGACTATAGATTTGCGTTGCAAAGAACACTTGCCCCGCCGCAATTAAAGTCTAAAAAAAACTTTTCACACCCCCTTGACAACCCCCATTTTCCGTGCTATAATAAGTCTCGTTCTTAAGACAGCAGGTTGCAGTCATTGCGTAAACCCCGCCGAGGAAGTAAATCGCTTAGCATTAAGCTCTTATTTTCTTGTGTCTTCTGATACAAGTTTTTTTATTTTTCGGACGCTTTCCAAAAGCCCGAAAAGCAAACGATTGCGCGTTTTTGCGCAGTAAAGGAGGTATGATTTATGCCAAACACAAAAGTACTTGAAAGCAAAAAGTCCCAGGTTGAGGCAATCACCGAAAAGCTTAAGGGCGTTTCCGGCGTTTTGGTAGACTACAAGGGCATTTCCGTGGCTGAGGATACGGAGCTGCGCGTCAAACTGCGCGCCGAGGGTGTGGACTATTCTGTAGTCAAAAACACACTGCTTCGTTTTGCCGTCAACAATGTCGGCTATCAGGAGCTTGAGCCCCTGCTTTCCGGCACAACCTCGCTTGCGACATCCGTCGATAACGCGGTTGCCCCCGCAAAGGTTATCAAGGAATTCGCCGATAAGCTTGAGGACAAGTTCACGATCAAGGGCGGTTTTTACGACGGAAAGGTTATTTCCGTTTCCGAGGTAAACGCGCTCGCGTCAATCCCGGATTTGCCGATTCTCCGTGCACAGCTGCTCGGCACACTGCTTGCGCCTATCGCACAGCTCGCGCTCGTCGTCAAGCTCGTCGCCGAAAAGGGCGGCGCGGCAGATGTGGCTCCCGCAGCAGAAGCCCCGGCCGAGGAGACTGCTCCCGCAGAGGAGGCAGCGCCTGAAGCCGCAGCCGAAGTCCCGGCAGAAGCTCCCGCTGAAGCAGCAGAGCCCGCCGAAGCGGCCGCAGAGTAATTTCTCGCGGCAAAATCGCCTGTTTTCAGGCAAAACGCAAACAATTTTGCGAATCTGTTCCCACGGGAACTATATTTACTATACTAAACGGAGGCATTTATTAAAATGGCATCAGAAAAAGTTCAGTCGGCTATCGACCTGATTAAAACACTCTCGAACATCGAGGTTTCAGAGCTCGTTCACGCGCTTGAAGAGGAATTCGGCGTATCCGCAGCGGCGGTTGCGGCACCGGCGGCAGGCGGCGGAGCGGCGGCGGCCGAGGTTGAGGAGCAGTCCGAGTTTGACGTTGTTATGACAGACTTCGGCGCGGAAAAGATCAAGGTCATCAAGGAAGTTCGCGGAATCACGGGTCTCGGCCTTGCAGAGGCGAAGGCACTTGTTGAGGGCGTTCCGGCCAAGATCAAGGAAGGCGTCGCCAAGGAAGAGGCAGAAGCGCTTA
>JAISTA010000190.1 GCA_031272845.1 Oscillospiraceae bacterium | reverse complement strand
CTCTGCGCGAAAAGCTGGCGGAGCGGTTTACGCTGACGGTCCCGGTGCTTGCAAAATCGCAGACGGCGGACGACGGCACGGCAAAATACCTCTGGCGCTTTTCTGACGGACAGGCTGTTGAAACCGTTGTTATGAGCTATCACTACGGGCTGACGGTTTGCGTTTCAACGCAGGCGGGGTGCCGTATGGGGTGCGCGTTCTGCGCGTCAGCGGCAGGGGGATTGATACGGAACCTATCCGCCGCTGAGATTTTTGCGCAGGTGCTGTACTCACAGCGCGAGTACGGCGGGCGGATCTCAAACATTGTACTTATGGGAACAGGCGAGCCTCTCGATAATTTCGAGAGCGTACTCTCGTTTGTGCAAATCGTAACGCACCCGAAGTCGCTGAACATAGGTATGCGGCACATCACAATTTCAACCTCCGGGCTTGTCCCGCAAATGGACCGCTTAGCGGCTTGCGGCTTGCAGCTTTGTCTTGCGGTGTCCCTGCATTCGGCGGACGACAAGACGCGCTCACGGCTTATGCCCGTGAACAACGCTTACGGCGTTGACGAGGTCATTTCGGCGGCAAAAAGGTATTTTGACAAGACAAATCGGCGCGTCGCGTATGAATACGCGATGATTGACGGCATTAACGACTCGCCGGAGCAGGCAAGACTTCTCGCGAAAAAGCTCCGGGGACAAAACTGCTTTGTAAATATAATTTCACTCAACCGGGTTGAAAATTCAGCACTCGTGCCGCCTCCGGACGCGCGCGTGCGCGAATTCGCCGGTATTTTGGATAAGGCGGGCGTGCAGGTAACGTTTCGGCGCAAGCTCGGCAACGGTATAGACGCCGCCTGCGGACAGCTGCGCGCCGCCGCTATAAAAGGTTAACTCATATATGTCATATATCGCAAAAACGGACACGGGAAGCGTCCGAAAAAACAACGAGGACACCGTTCGCTGTGAGGAATTCGGCGGTGCGGTTGTTCTCGCCGTATGCGACGGTATGGGCGGCTATATCGGCGGGGCGGAGGCCTCGACACTAGCGGCGGACGCTTTTGTCGCGCACCTTGAGCAGTTTTTCGCGGAGGACGGCACGGCGGCGGGAATACCGAGAGCGCTTGAGTCGGCCTGCGAAAAAGGGCGCGGGGCGATTGTTGATTTTGTGTCGCGGAATCTGGACTGCGAGAAAATGGGCACGACGATAGTATCGGCGGTCGTAATACCGAGCGCGGACGCGGACTTTCCGTACACCGCCTACTTCGCGAATATCGGCGACTCGCGCGGATATTTGCTGCGGGCAGGCGAGCTGATGCAGGTGACTGACGACCACTCTGTCGTCGGTGAAATGCTGAGAAGCGGGCAGATAACAAGAGAAGAGGCGGAAACGCACCCGAACAAAAACCTCATTACAAAGGCGCTTTCGGCCGAATCACAGCACCTGCCCGATATTTTCATCGTGCCGCTTATGCGCGGAGATATGATTATGCTGTGCTCAGACGGGCTGTATAACGCCGTTTCGGATAAGGAAATGCGCGATATTCTGACGAGGCACGAGCAGGGACGGGAAAATCCGGCCTCCGTAAGCTTTTTTGAGTATGAACCGGAGCGGCTTGCCATGAAGCTTATCGGATCCGCTCTGCTGAATATAGCAAAGGACAATGTGTCTGTAATACTTTGGGACTCAAAGGAAAAGGAGTAACACCTTTATGGAAGAAAAATACATCGGCACCGTGCTTGACGGTCGCTACGAGATAATAAATCTCATAGGCAAGGGCGGAATGTCTATGGTGTTCCGCGCGCGCTGCCATAAGCTGAACAGATTCGTCGCGGTAAAAATCCTGAATGACGACCTCTCAGAAAAGGAGGAGTTTCGCCGCCGCTTTGTGCACGAATGCGAGGCGATTGCCTCAATCACGCACCCGAATATCGTGACGGTGTTTGACGTTCAGCTCAGCGGCCCTGTGTACTACATCGTTATGGAGCTTGTTCAGGGCGTTACGCTCAAGGCTTACATCAACAAAAAAGGCGCGCTTCCGTGGAAGGCGGCGCTGCATTTTTCGCTGCAGATAGCCGGCGCGATCGAGGCCGCGCACTCCGCCGGGATTATTCACCGGGACATTAAGTCGCAGAACATTATGGTACTGCACAACGGGCAGATAAAGGTCGCCGATTTCGGTATAGCGCGGCTTACCTCAAAAAACAGAACGCTGACGAACACCTCCTTCGGCTCCGTTGAGTACATTTCTCCCGAAATGGCCAAGGGCAGCGTGACCGACAAGCGCACGGATATTTACTCCTTCGGCGTTGTGATTTACGAAATGCTCACGGGTGTGCTGCCGTTTGAGGCCGAAACGCCTGTTGCGATCGCGCTTGCGCACATAAACCGCGAGGCGGTTCCCATGAACGAGTTGAATCCGGACATTCCGCTCGGCTTTTGCGACATTGTGGCGCACGCAATGCAGAAAAGCCCGGTAAACCGCTATCACTCGGCCGAAAAGATGATTGACGACCTGGAGGAATTCCGCGTAAACCCGAACGAGAGGTTCATATACAGCCTGATTTCAGAGGATCCCGTCGGCAAAACGGTTTCAGTCGATACCGATATTATTCGCAGAACAGCGGAGGAGACTGTTCCGGAGGAGGCGCAGGAAATGGCGGGAGAACCGGTTCGCAAAAAGAAAAATCCGATTGTGCGCGCGTTTGACGAAAAGGCCGCGCCGACAAAAACGGAGGCGCGCCAGGGCAGGCGAAAAGCCTCGTATATCAGCACGCTTGTTGCGATTGTCGGCGTGCTTTTGCCGCTGGCGGTAATCTTTGTTGTTATGTGGAACACCGTTCTGGGGCCTCTTCTGAACCCGAAGCAGGTTGAGCGCGTGCCGGTCGACAACTTTGTCGGCATGGTTTACGCTGACATTATGCTGGATAACGAAATTCTGCAAAAATACACCTTCACGGCGGCATACGAAAGCAGCGAGGACGTTCCCGAGGGAACCGTAATCAGCCAGTCGCCGCTTGCCGAGGCGCTAGCGCCGCTGATTCCGGATCAGAGGATTCCGGTTACGCTGGTGGTGTCCTCAGGAATCGCGCCGCCGATTACGATGCCGGAGCTTGCCGGGCGGGAATACCACGAGGCAAAGAATATTCTCGACGCGCTGGGGCTGAACCTGAAATACGACTTTTCGGCAATCCCGGACGACAATATACAAAAGGACTATGTTATCGAGACGATACCGAGACCCGGCGACGCTGTTGTCAAGGGTATGACGGTCGTCATAAAGTACTCTGACGGGCCTGAGATTGTGCTTGTAAAGGTGCCGGATGTTGTGGGGCTTCAGCTGTCGGCGGCTATTTTGCAGCTGCAAAGCTATGGCTTGGGCTATGATACAACGTACGTGCCGGACGACCGCCCGAAGGATCAGGTTATATTTGAGGCAAGAGCCGGAGACGAGGTAGAGAAAGGCACTGTAATACGTCTTCAGGTGTCTGAGGGACCCAAGGAAACGCCGACTCCGCCCCCTCCGCCGACTCCTCCGCCGACGCCCACCCCCACTCCAACCCCAACTCCGACGCCAACCCCAACGCCCACGCCGCCTGAAAATCCGTAAGCGGGCGCGGGACGCTGTCCTGCCGCCGCAAAAAATGCCGCCGGACGAAAATAAAGTTATCACGACACATTGTTTTTTACAAAGGAGTAAACCTATATGGCCTACTATTTCCCTGAGCCTTCGCGCACCTTCTCTGAATTCCTGCTGATACCCGGATACTCCTCGGCGGCTTGCAGCCCGGACAATGTTTCTCTTGTCACGCCGCTTGTAAGGTTCAAAAAGGGCGAGGAGCCTGAGCTCACGCTGAATATACCGCTGACCTCCGCCGTTATGCAGGCCGTGTCTGACGATAAAATGGCTGTTGAGCTTGCCAAAGAGGGCGGCATTTCGTTCATCTACGGCTCGCAGTCGATTGAGTCAGAGGCGGCGATGGTTGCGCGTGCTAAGTCGTATAAATCCGGCTTTGTCGTGTCAGACTCCAACCTGACGCCGGAAAATACGCTTGCGGATGTGCTTGCGCTCAAGGAAAAAACGGACCATTCAACGGTTGCCGTAACGCATGACGGTACGGCCTCCGGCAAGCTGCTCGGCCTTGTCACAAGCCGAGACTACCGCGTTTCGCGTATGGCGGTGGACGAAAAGGTCTCAGCGTTTATGACGCCGATTGAAAAACTGATAACAGCGCCTTACACAACAACGCTGTCCGAGGCGAACGACATAATCTGGGAGCACAAGCTGAACGCGCTGCCGATTCTGTCGCCGACGGGCGAGCTTATAAATATGGTTTTCCGCAAGGACTATGATTTCCACAAGAAAAATCCGCTTGAGCTGCTCGATTCCGAGAAAAAGTACATAGTCGGCGCGGGAATAAACACGCGGGACTATAAAGAGCGCGTCCCGGCGCTTATTGCCGCCGGAGCGGACGCGCTGGTGATAGACAGCTCGGAGGGCTTTACCGAGTGGCAAAAGCTCGTTTTAGACTGGATTCGCGCGGAATACGGCGATACGGTCAAGGTCGGCGCGGGCAATGTGGTAGACGGCGAGGGCTTTCGCTTTTTGGCTGACAGCGGCGCTGACTTTGTAAAGGTCGGCATAGGCGGCGGGTCGATATGCATTACGCGCGAGCAAAAGGGAATCGGCCGCGGGCAGGCCTCCGCCGTGATTGACGTTGCAAAGGAACGGGAAAAGTATTTCCGCGAGACGGGCGTTTACGTGCCGATTTGCTCTGACGGAGGGGTGGTGCACGATTATCACTTCACGCTGGCGCTTGCTATGGGCGCGGATTTTCTGATGTTAGGCCGCTATTTCGCGCGGTTTGACGAGTCCCCGGCAAACAGGGTCGCCGTAAACGGCAGATATATGAAGGAATACTGGGGCGAGGGCTCTGCGCGCGCGCGCAACTGGCAGCGGTATGATCTCGGCGGCTCGGCAAAGCTGTCCTTTGAGGAGGGCGTGGACTCATATGTGCCGTACGCGGGGCCGATGAAGGACAATCTGGCGCTCACACTCGGGAAAATGAAGTCCACAATGTGCAACTGCGGAGCACTGACGATTGCGGAGCTGCAGCAGAAAGCAAAAATGACGCTCGTCTCCGCAACAAGCATAGTAGAGGGCGGAGCGCACGACGTTGTGCTGAAAGGCGACAATAACTAGAGGGGGACAACACCCCCTGGTGCCGCGCCGAATACATTTACACAATACTGAGAGCTAATGCCGGAACAAAAAGACAAAACAAAAAAAGTACTCGCCTCAAACCGCAAGGCGTACCACGATTATTTCATACTCGAAAAATACGAATCGGGGCTGGAGCTTTTCGGCACCGAGGTAAAGTCAATCCGCGCGGGAAACGCCAATCTCAAGGATTCCTTCTGCTCGTTTCGGGACGGTGAGGCCTTTGCGCTCGGACTGCACGTGTCGCCGTATGAAAAGGGCAACATCTTCAACCGCGACCCCGACAGGCCGAAGCGCCTTTTGCTGCACAAGCGCGAGATAAACAGGCTGTCGCAAAAATGCGCGCAGGACGGGCTTACCGTCGTGCCGCTGGAGCTTTATCTGCTGGGCGCGAGGGTAAAGCTTGAGCTTGCGCTGTGCCAGGGCAAAAAGCTGTACGACAAGCGTGCGGCAATCGCAGAGCGGGACGCAAAGCGCGATATGGACAGGAGACTGAAGGATAGGGGTTCGGGGGAGTAGCGGTTGCTTGCGCGCTTATCGGTAAAGTGCACGAGGCGATGTCGCTGTTTGGACGGGCGGATAATATCCGCCCGTTTTTTGTGTGGGGGCAAGCGACTTGGTTATTTATTTCCGGGCAGTACCAAAGACGACAAGCCTACCCCCCAAAAAAACGCCGCCGCAGACCATCAATAAAAGTCCTCGGACAGTTTCCCTTGCTTTGTTTCAAAGCAAACCCAGCCCTACACAAAAAGCTATCACAACCCGTGATAGCTTTTTTACACAAATACATTAGAACTATACCAAGTTTCGCTTGACTTCTATCAAACAGAGTGATAGAATGTAGGCATCCCCCCAAGGGGGATGGGGTATATTTAACCCTATTCACAACAAACTATTATTTAATTCACGGGAAAAGGAGTTCTCATTATGGCAACATTGTTTGACTTGATCTATGGCGGCGCAAACGCGGTCGCCGGGCTTACCGAGGGGGCAGTTTCGGCCGCTGTGACAAAGTACGGTGCGGATTCGAAGCTTGCTTTTCCCGATACGGCGTACTTTCTGCCGACGATTTACGCGGCGACAGGCGTTAAGGTAAAAACAGTCGGCGACCTTACTGCCTGCGTCGGCGTTCTCAAGAGCCTGATTTCCAATCAGCCGGAGCTTGGCGACGCGCTGAACGCCGGCCTTGCAACCGCTGTCGGCGCGGAGATAATCGAGGCGCTCAAGTATGCCCCCGGCAGCAACCCATACGAGAACGAGGGCGGAATCGGCTTTGTTCCCGACCCGATTATCCGCTCGCTCGGTGTTCCGCTTGTCACGGGAGACATCCCCGGCGTTGCGGTTGTGCTCGGTCAGGCGGACGATCCGGCAAAGGTCGCGGCGATTATTAAGGACTACCAGACAAAGGGTCTGCTAACGTTCCTCATCGGCGGCGTAATTGACCAGGCTGCCGCCGAAAACGTCAAAATGGGTCTTGACTACCGCGTCGTCCCGCTCGGACACGACGTTACGGCGGTCACGCACGTCGTCACGGTCGCAATCCGCGCGGCGCTCATCTTCGGCAACATTACTCCCGGCGATTTGGGCGGGCTGCTTGCTTACACAAAGGAGCGCGTTCCGGCATTCGTCAACGCGTTCGGCGCGCTTAATGAGGTCATCGTCGCGGCGGGCGCGGGCGCGATTGCGCTTGGCTTCCCCGTTATTGTGGACAGCGACATCGGCGATTTGCAGGTTCCCGGCGCGCTCGTTTCGGTCACCGACCACGAGAAAATCGCGGCGACCTCCCTTGAGCTGCGCAATATAAAGGTTAAGGCGAAAGAGATTAACATTTGCGTCGGCTTTGCGTCCGCTTTTGAGGGCGAAATCATCAAAAAGGCGGACACGCAGGCCGAGTTTTACACCGGAAGCGTCCCGGGCTGCGAGCTTGTCGTGTCGCGCGACGTAAAGGAGCTTGAGGATCACAAAATAACCGTTATCGGCCCCGAAATAGACGGTGAACCGATTGTTGAGCTGGCTCTCGCGACATATGTTGAGGTCGGCGGCAGCAAAATGCAGTCCGACTTTGAGCCGGTCATCGAGCGCAAGATTCACCACTGGCTCAACTACATCGACGGCGTTATGCACACGGGTCAGCGCAACCAGTTCCGCATCCGCATAAGCCGCGAGGCTTACGCCGCCGGTCTGCGCCTGAAAGACCTCGGTGAGGTCATTTATCACGAGATTATGGACGAGTTCGACTCTGTTGTAGACAAGTGTCAGGTCACGCTCATCACGGAGCCCGCGCAGGCAAAGCAAATCCTTGAGACCGAGGCGCTGCCGCGCTACCGCGCGCGTGACGACCGCCTTGCCGCAATGACGGACGAGAGCGTCGACACGTTCTACACCTGCATTCTGTGCCAGTCGTTCGCCCCGTCGCACTGCTGCGTTGTCACGCCGGAGCGTCTCGGCCTGTGCGGCGCGGTTTCGTGGCTCGACGCAAAGGCGACGTATCAGCTAACGCCCACAGGTCCGAACCAGCCGATTGCCAAAGAGGGGCTGATTGACGAGCGCACGGGCGTGTACGCCTCAGTCAACGAGGCGGTTTCGGGCGCGACGCACGGCGCGGTCGACGAGGTTACGCTGTACTCGATTCTCGAGAATCCGATGACCTCCTGCGGCTGCTTTGAGTGCATTTGCGGAATTATGCCGGAGGCAAAGGGCGTTATCGTCGTTAACCGCGAGTATTCGGGTTCAACCCCGTCCGGTATGACGTTCGGCGAGCTTGCCTCTATGACGGGCGGCGGCGTGCAGACGCCGGGCTTTATGGGTCACGGGCGGCACTTTATCGCCTCAAAGAAGTTCGCCTCAGCCGAGGGCGGCGTCGCGCGAATCGTGTGGATGCCGAAAGAGCTGAAAGACGACGTTGCCGAGCGCCTGAACAAGACGGCAAAGGAGCTGTACGGAATCGAGAATTTTGCGGATATGATTTGCGACGAGACGATCGCCACAGACAGCGAGGAAGTGCTGGCGTTTCTGACAGAGAAAGGACACCCGGCGCTGGGGATGGATGAGATAATGTAGGGGAGGGGAAAAAGCCCCTGGTGGAGTGGAAACTCTGCTGGGGGCTTTTATGTGGCAGGAGCGGAGACAATAGACCACTAAAACCTCAAAGTTCGCGATTGTTCGTCGCCGCTGAAATTTATGAACTCAATATGATGAGGAGTAGATTGGGGTGTTGCAGCATTACCCGTGAGTTCGCGGTATTTTGCCATATCGGCGGCGGCTAGGTCAGGTTTGTTGAGTGCAGTGTAGGTTTCGGCGCGGAGTTTGTATAAGCTAGCTAAGTCAGGTTCTAATTCGATTGCTTTTGTAAAATCAGAAATGACAAGTTTATATTTACCTTTTTTATAGTAAGCGATACCACGGATGCAAAACGAACCGGCATAGTTAGGGTTAAGCTTAATAGCTTTTGTACAATCAGTAATAGCAAGTCTGTATTTACTTTTTTTATAATAAACGATGCCACGAGCGCAATATAACTTATAGTTAGGATTAAGCTTAATAGCTTTTGTATAATCAGCAATAGCAAGGTCATATTCGTCTTTTTGGGTATAGGCAAAACCACGATCGCAATATACATTGGCATAGTTTGGATTAAGTTCAATAGCTTTTGCATAATCAGCAATAGCGAGGTCATATTCGCCTTTGTCGCAGTAATTGTTGCCGTGTTTGTAATATGCAGTGGCATTGTTTTGGTTAAGCTTAATAGCATTTAAATGATCAACAATAGCACCTTTTCGGTTAAGCTCACGGGCTTTTACATAATCAGCAATAGCGAGTTCGCACTCATCGATATAGGAATATGCCGCGCCGCGATTGCTATACGCAACAGCAAGGTTCGGATCAAGCTCAATTGCTTCGTTGAAATTTTTTATTGCCTCGTCGTAGTTGTGATTGTCAAAGTGCGCTATACCAAGCTGTACATGTTCATAAGCACTGATTGCCCAATATACTTCTCCGTCTTTTGAGACTGTTGCGCAAACCTTTCTCTTCGCATCTATAAGTTCATCGAAGATTTTGTTGTTTTGCTCTTTTGTGACATTATAATCAGGATCATCAAAATACTGACCAAGCTGATACATCAGTTCGTCGAAATCGTCTATTATAACAAATTTGCCTTTTTTTGAAGTAACAAGATTTTCAACTTCTTCTGAAATTTTTGTTATATCCATTACACACCAATACAAGTTTTCATTGAAGGTTGTGTTCCTGAGAACATCCATAAACCCCAAATCACCGCCGTTGTAGCCTATGACAACGACGATATAATCAGCGAAGATTTTCTTTAGTATGGATGTCCATTTGCGGTGAAGCTTTTGCAGGTCGATTTTCTTTGACTTTGGATCAAACAGCACATCTCCGTGTATTTTAAGAATTTGCGGTATTTCCAATTCCGTATCTATGAATTCTATTTCGTTCGGAGTATGTATATCACGGCACAAGGCATGAAGAAAAATTGTGATAGCTTGTTGAATGAGATAATCGAAATTGGTTGTGACAACAATGCTGTTTTGATTGACCATCCTATGCGCCAGATGGTAATATCCCGCGCGAGGGATAGCGGTAAGCATTTGGCTTGCTAAAAAATTTCTTCCGTCTTTTTCTTCAATATAATATCGCAGGGCATACATATCGGAATAATCAAGGTTGTTCTTATCAATAGCGCCAATACCAAGCTCGGCTTTCCATTTTTCGATATCATCTCTATCAAAGCAGTTTTCAACGAAAAGCTCATTATACCATTGACGTGCTAATTCCGCGCCAGTAGGTATACCCGAGCTACGTGACGCGCCGGCTCCGAGTATGTAGCAAACTTTTTTGCCTCTTTTCTCGCCGTCAGCTATTATTTTGACAAGCGTTTTTGCTTTTATAGTGTCCGCCATTTTTAATTACCTAAATCCCCTATTATTTCACTCCATTATACATTGTTTTTTAGAAAATGCAATACAATTATTTTACAAAATAGCACAATATCAGCCCGTCCACACACAAAAAACGAGGGAACAAAATTCCCTCGTTTCACACAGTACCTACCCCATCCCGCTACCGATCCACGCGGTACACCCCGTCCAGCTCCCCGATTCGCCGCGTCAGCGTGTCCAGCATTTCCGGCTTCACGTCCGCGACGGTTATCTCCGTGAACGCGCCGCCGTCGGACGTGTCCTTTGCCGCGATCGAGACATAGCGCACCTTGAGCGAGCGCAGCAGCGACGTAATGTCGTTGACAATGCCGTCGTTTCTGAAGGAGAAAATCTTCAGCCCGGCGGTAAAGCCCTCGTTTTTTATGCTGTCCATATCCCAAGCGGCGGCGAGCCAGCGGCCGGAGTTTTCAGCGTTTTGCGCGGACTTAATGTAGTTTTTGCAGTCCGCGCGGTGAATCGAAACGCCGAAGCCGCGCGTTGTAAACCCTATAATCTCGTCGCCGGGCAGTGGCGAGCAGCACTTTGCAAACTTCACAAGACAGTCGTCCTGCCCCTCAATGATAACGCCCATAGACGAGCGGTGTTTTTTCTGTTTCGGCGGTGCCGGCGGCTCCGGCAGCTCTGCGCCGAGCTGCGCCTTCAGGCTTTCCTTTTTGGCGGAAATAAGCTCCTCGCGGATTCTGTTCAGGCTGCGCTGCGAGGAGATTCCGCCGTAGCCGATTGCGGCGAAGAAATCGTCCGTCGTCGGGTAGCCGAGCTTTTTCAGCAGGTCGGGCAGCGCGTCAGACCCGGTGAATTCAGGCAGAGAAAACCCGCTTTTTTTCAGCTCGGACTCAAACGAGGCCTTGCCGTGGGTGATATTTTCGTCGCGCCGCTCCTGCTTGAACCACAGGCGGATTTTGTTGCGAGCCTCGCTCGTTTTGATTATGCCCAGCCAGTCGCGAGAGGGGCCTTTTTCCGTTTT
>JAISTA010000166.1 GCA_031272845.1 Oscillospiraceae bacterium | reverse complement strand
GTTCACGCCCTTGACAACGCGCCCGTCTTTTACGTCAAGGCAGGGGATTATTCTTTTCTTCAGCATTTCACGCTCCTTTTGCCGCGCCGACAGCCGCTTTCAGGTCAATCGCCCCCGTGTAAAGCGCCTTGCCGAGTATCGCGCCGTAAACGCCGATTTCCGACAGGGCGGTCACCTCGCCCGGCGTACTCACGCCGCCTGAGGCCACTATATCCAGGCTGAATTTATCCGCAAGCTCGCGGTACAGCGCAAGGTTTGTTCCCTGCATCGCGCCGTCCTTGGAAATGTCGGTTACAATAACCGTTTTAACGCCGATTTGCTCAAGCCGCGCGATAAAATCCATCGCGGAAACGCCGGAGGACTCCGTCCAGCCGGACACCGAAACAAGCCCGTCCCGTATATCAACGCCGACCGCCGTCTTTTCACCGTATTTAAGCAGGCACTCTTCCAAAAACGCGGGGTCTTTCACCGCCGCCGTCCCGAGGATTATCCGCGAAACGCCGGCGTCAATATACCTTGCCGCGACCTCCGCCGTGCGGATTCCTCCGCCGACCTGAACCGACAGCCCGGAGCTTTTTGCAAGGCGGCTTATCACGTCATAATTCGGCGTTGTGCCGTCCTTTGCTCCCTCAAGGTCGACCGTGTGCAGCCACACGGCTCCCGCAGCGTGAAACTGCTGCGCCTGCGCCAACGGATCATCCGAGTACACGGTCATTTGCTCGTAGTCGCCGTGCGTTAAGCGGACTACCTTGCCTGAATATAGGTCTATTGCGGGAAAAATCAGCATTGCGTCTCTTTGTTTGATAAAATTCACCGCGCTGCGGCGGTGCTCCGTCTTGTCAAAAGCTGCAGAGGACGCTGAGGGCAGCGTCCCCTGCAATTCACTTCCGCGTTTTTCAGTGCGCGTTTGACGGGTCGGCCAGGCTCTTGTAGCCGCGCATAAGGTTGAACGGCACGGCGAACTCAAGCTCCTCCTGCGTCCAAAGCTCGCTGAACGGCACCTTGGAGATGTTTGCCTGAATGTCGCTTGTCGAGTACATGCCGATCGAGTTTCCGGCGAGGCTGAACACGCTGCCTGAAATGTTCGCGGCCTTGTCGCTCGCGAGGTAGCACACAAACGGCGCAACGCCCTCGGGGGGAGGCGTAAAGTCAAACGACGGCAGCTTGAGCCCCGGCATTACAACGTGGTTGCCCGCCTTTGCGTTGGCTCCCGCCTCAAGGTCAACCGCCGCGCGCGTGCGGGCAAAAGGCTCAAACGCGTTGCAGGTTATATTGTGCGGGAAAAGCTCGATCGCGACGGCGCGCGTCAGGCCGATAACTCCAGCGTTTGCGGCGCAGTATTCCGGGTGCAAAATCCAGTCGCCCAAAAAGGCGCGCGAGGTCGTGTTTATAATGCGTCCCCATTTTTTCTCGATCATATAAGGCGCCGCGTGGTGAATTACGTTGAAGTAGCCCTTAGGCTTAACACCCGTAACGCGGTCCCACATTTCCTCCGAAACCTCAGTAACAGAGCCGAAGCCGAAAGCGCCCGCGATATTCGCGATAATATCAACCGCTCCGTAGGTTTTGACAGCGAATTCCACAAGCTCCTTTGTCGCGGCAAAATCCGAAATGTCGCAGAAAAACGGCGTCGCCTCTCCGCCGAGACCCTTGATTGAGTTTGCGGTCGTCTGCGCGTCTCCGCCGACCTCGTCATACTTGCGGTTCATCTCGGCGATTTCCTCCGCCGTCATTGAGGCGATCGCCTCTTTTGTCAGCATTTCAGTCGCGTTGTTTTTGCCGGGCTTGCGATTGTTTGTGATAACCTTTGCGCCGTTTTCGGCAAGCTTCATCGCAATTGCGCGGCCGACGCCTTGGCCTGAGCCGGTTACAATCGCAACCTTGCCCTCAAGAAATTTGTTTGACATTTGTATTTACTCCAATATATTTGTTTATAATTGTACGAATTTTTTGCGTTTTTTCAAACGCTTTTTGATGTATGTAATCAAAAGCCCGAGGCCGAACGGCGCGGCCGCTCCCGCGAATCCGAGGACAGCAAACCGCGCGGCAAGATACCTTGCGGCGGATATATACCTAAGCGCTTCAAACAAAAACAGCGGGTGCGAGAAAAACACGAAAAACGCAGTTTCGTGCAGACGAAAAATTCGGTTCGCCCGCTTTTCGGAAAGCCTAACGCGCCGCGTTAGCGCAAACAAAAACGCAATCAGCGCGATTCTGAGCAGACAATTAGTCAGCTCCACGGTTTTCGTCCATCCGCCCTTGAACAAAAAAACGCCGAATGCGGCTCTGGCGGCAACCGCCGCGATTCCGATAACCGTTATGCCGCGCGAATGCCGCGCCGCAAATTCCGTCACACGTGTATAATATGCCGCCGTATACGCGCCGAGCATCCAGTAAATCAGATACGTCGGGAACACGCTGTCCCACATTAACGCGTCTGAAAACACCGCCGAATTTTGGTTGAAATACGCCGCGGCAAGCGTGACCGCAAGCGCGGCCGGCAGTCCGATATATGCGGGAACACGCATGACCGCGCGGCGCAGCAGCGGAAACAGCACATAGAACTGCATTATCACTAAGATAAAGTAAAAATGCGCAACCAGCGTTCCGTTCAGCACATATAAGGCCATCTCGCGCCATGAAAAGGTAAGCCAGCGCACCCTGAGCACAAAATAGAGGTAGTATATCAGCACCCAAAGCAGGTACGGAAGATAAACCCGCCGAACGCGTCCTACTAGAAACCGCAGATACCCCTCGCTTTTGCCCGAATGACGGCTAAGCCCAAGCTTGAGCGCGCTCGCGAACACAAATCCCGGCATCGCAAAGCCGACAAAGCTGCGCAGCAGCCAGATCGCCGCCGCGAACGGCCCGTCCGCATCGGCCGACAGCGTGTTCGCGGCGACATGGTTACAAATCACAAGCAGGCAGAGTGCGAGTTCTAAAAGAGAAATTGATAAAATTCGCCCCGAGCCGCCGTTTATCGGCTGCGCGTTCCCATAGTCAAGCTTATCGCGGGAGGTATCCATAGTCAGCCTTATGAAACACACCTTGGGCGGAGGGTTTATTCCGCCCAAGTATTTAGAACACAAGTATCGGCTTAATCGTAACGCCGTTGTGCGAATCCTCGTGCGCCTGCTCGATTTCCTCGAATTTGTACAGCTTAATCAGCTTGTCAACAGGCAGTCTGCCCTCGTTAAAATACTGCACAAGGCGCGGAATGAACACCTGCGGGTTTGACGCGCCCTCCGTAACGCCGATCAGCGTAACTGACGGGTTCATCAGGTACGGCTCAAGCGGAATCGGAACCTCCGCGTCTCCCGTTACGGAAACAAGCACACACTTGCCCTCACGGCGCAGGCAGCCGAGTGCCTGAAGCGCGAGCGCCGGAACGCCGGAGCTTTCAACCGAGTAATGCGCACCGCCGTTTGTGATTTCCTTGATGGCTTCAACCGCGTTGACCTCGCGCCCGTTTACTGCGTGCGTTGCGCCGAGCTCCTTTGCCATCTCAAGACGCGACGGAACAACATCCACCGCGATAATTTTTGAGCAGCCCGCGATTTTCGCCGCCATAATTGCCGCCATTCCAACGCCGCCCGCGCCGAAAATTGCGATTGTGTGGAACTGCTTAGGCTCCAGCGAGTTCAGAACCGCGCCGGCGCCT
>JAISTA010000124.1 GCA_031272845.1 Oscillospiraceae bacterium | reverse complement strand
CGAGAGCGAAGCGACCCTTCGCTTCCAAGCGAACAATCCAAATAACTTCGCGCCTGCGCGAATGAATCCAAATCCAATTCCGTCGGGCGGGCTTGGCCTGCCCGATGGAATTCCCGAATCAACCCGCTTTTGTGTCCCAGCGAAGCGGACACAAAAGCGAGTGTTTTAGCCGATTGCCGTGAGGCCGCCGTCCGGATACAGGATATTGCCCGTGAGGAAGTCTGACGCGGGCGCCGCGAGGTACACGACTGTTCCGACGCAGTCCTCGGGCGTCGCCATACGGCGCATGGGAAGACCCGCGCCCTGCTCCTTGAGGTACTGCTCGACAGAAACGCCGGCGTCCTCCGCGCGCTTTTTGAAGATTTCGACCATCATCGGCGTCGCCGTAATGTTCGGGCCGATTGCGTTGACCGTTACGCCGAACGGGCCGTACTCAGACGCGAGCTGCTTTGTTAGCATATCGACTGCGCCCTTTGTTGCGCAGTAGCCCGCGTTGCCGGGGCCCTTTGTCGCGATTTTGCCGCGCACAGACGAAAGGTTAATGATCTTGCCGTAGCCGTTTTCCTTGAAGTGCTTGCCGAACACCTTGGCCGTAACCATAAAGCTGGTTATGTTCGCCGTGAGCATCTGGTTGAACACCGCGATGTCAAAATCCAGCGCGTCCTGCTTTTTGTTAAAGCCCTGCGCGTTGACGAGAATCGAGATTTTGCCCGCCTGCGCGATTGCGGAAGCCAAAAGCTTCTCAACGTCGGCCTCATCCGTCGCGTCGCCTGCCGCGTAAAAAACTTCCTTGCCCGTCGCGGCCTTGATCTCGGCGACTGCCGTCTTCAGCGCGTCCTCGCGGCGGCTTGAGATGACTACCGTCGCGCCCGCCTCAACGAGGCCCTGTGCCAGAGACTGCCCGATTCCGCCCGCGCCGCCAACGACGACTGCGGCCTTTCCTGTGAGGTCAAATAAATTTGACATGTGTTGTTTCCTCCGATTTATGTAATATTATTGTAATTAGCTAAAATTTATTTTCGCCAAGCACTCGCGGAGCTTATTCCCTGAGCTTGACTTCCTTGCAAGTCGTATCATAATGACAAAGCCGATAACCGCCAAAATGGCAAAAATCCAAAATGCGCACATTGGAGTTCCCGCAAATATGCTGACAAGCATACTCACCGCAAGCATACTCACCGCACACAGAAAGCCGCTTACAAACAGCACTATTCCGATAACAAACAGCCGCGATGTGTGCCGCCTGCTGAGTTTTTGCTTTCGCTCCAAGGCCTTGCGCTCTTTTGTTTTTTTGCCAATTCAGGCCGCTAAGCGTCGGATGAGCTTTCCCGTGATGTTGAATCAGACATTATGCTTTTCCTTTGAACGCTCCCGCTGACTTCCGGAACCGCCGCGCCGTGGTTATTCCCCGGCCTTGCGCCTTAATTGCAGCAGCATAACCGCAAGCCCGATTGCCGTGACCGCCGCGCAGAACCAAAATACGCCCGTCGCGCCAAGTCCCATAAGCGCGGCATACCAGCCTGTGAAAAGGCGATCGTTAAGCCAATATTCCCATGGTCCTTTCGCAATTCCGGCCACTATAACCGCTATGCCGCCCAAAAACCCGCTGTGAAACAGCAGCGATCCGAAAATAAACAGTCTGCGGTTTGCGCTTCGCATTACAGCGCCTCAATAATTGTAGCTTCGCCCATTCCTCCGGCGATACACAGCGAGGCAAGCCCGCGCTTCAGTCCGCGCTTTTTCATCTCGTGCAGAAGCGTCACCATAATGCGGCAGCCGGACGAGCCGACCGGGTGCCCAAGCGCGATCGCGCCGCCGTTGACGTTTACAATGTCCGTATTGAGACCCAGCTCGCGGATAACCGCAAGGGACTGCGCCGCAAACGCCTCGTTCAGCTCGAACAGCTCAATGTCTGAAACGGAAAGGTTCGCGCGCTCAAGCGCCTTGCGCACCGCCGGTACGGGGCCAAAGCCCATAATGCGCGGGTCAACGCCCGCAACCGCGTGCGCCACAATGCGCGCCAGCGGCTTAAGTCCAAGCTTTTCGGCTGTGTCAGCCCCCATAATGAGCAGGGCGGAAGCGCCGTCGTTTCGTCCCGAGGAGGAACCCGCCGTGACAGAGCCGTCTTTTTTGAACGCGGGGGCGAGCTTTGCGAGCTTTTCAAGCGTCGTCGCGCGCGGATATTCGTCCGTGTCAAAAACGATCGGGTCGCCCTTTTTCTGCGGGATAATAACGGGGACAATTTCGTCCTTGAACTTACCCTCCGCAATAGCCTTTGCCGCGCGGTTCTGGCTCTCAAGCGAGAATTTATCCATATCCTCGCGGGTGATGCTGTATTTTTCGCCCATCTGCTCGACGATATGCTCTCCGCCGGCCATGCCCATATTGAACACGCCGTAGGTTTCCTGCGGCTGGCTCTGGAACTGACCCTCTGTCAGGCTGTCGAGAAGCTGCGTTGAGCCTGTTCCGAGGCCGAAGCGCGCGCCGCGAATGTAAAACGGCGCCGTTGACATCGACTCCGTGCCGCCCGCTATGACAACGTCGGCCTCGCCGACACGGATTGCGTTCACGCCCTGCGCAACAGCCGTCATCGCGCTGGCGCACTGGCGCATTACCGTGTATGCGGGAACCTCCTCCGGTACGCCCGCGCGCAGAGCCGCGATTCTCGCGATATTCGGGTTGTCTGAGGACTGGCGGCAGTGACCCAGAACTACCTCGTCTACCTTTGCCGGGTCAAGTCCCGTGCGGTCAAGAACGCCCTTGATTACTACGCGGGCAAGCTCCTCCGGCTTAACATCCCGGAGTGTTCCGCCGATTGTGCCGACAGCGGTACGGCACGCGTCTACTATTACTACATCACGCATTTTTTGAAATTACCCTCTTATATTTGTTTTTGCTAACTGAAAATTTGAATCTGTCGCAAGCCTCCGAGTATCTTTTCGGCAGCTTGCGGTAAACCCAAAGGCGCGGCTGCGGGGAGCGGCAATTGCCGCTCCCCGACAGTGTCTTTCTAGGCTTTTTGCAGATACGTCATATCGACGTAGTGGTCTGCGTCTGTTTTTGCCGTGTACTTTACCGGCTTGTAGCCGGCAAGCTCAACCGTAATGTCAACCTGCCTGTTCTTCGGCAGATCGTCCACGATCCAGTCACCGAAGTAGTTGGTCGTGACCTCCCAGGACTCTCCGGAATCCGCCTTCAGCGAAACCTTAGCCCCGATCGCGACCTCCTCAAGCTCCTTTGGCAGGTAGACCGTTCCGGCGAGATAAACCGTCGGCACGTTGAGGTACTTGACGTTTGTCTCCTGACCCGCAAGCGGCTCAAGCTGCGTCTGCTTGTGGCTCGCCACATACTTTGATATGTCGGAATCCGGGTCGTCCAAATCGCCGAACATCAGCGCGTTGTTCGGACAGGCCTCCACGCAGCGCGGCTTTTTGAACTTCTTCGGGTCTCCGAGATACGCAAGGTAATTCGGGTCGTCAAGCAGCTCCGCGCACATTGTGCATTTCTGCGGAATGTCCAGCACCTCGTTATAATAAACCGCGCCGATCGGGCAAGCGTCCGCAATCTGGCGCTGTCCCTCTGACTTTTCGGGGTCTATGATAACAATTCCGTCGTCGCGCTTGTAAACCGCTCCGTTCTTCGCGGCTTTAGCGCAGGCGGGATCCGCGCAGTGCGCGCATAGCGTCGCGACAGTCGCGGTTTTCGTCAGGCGGGAGCTGTCTGAGCGCTCCCACTCGCGAACCTCAATCCAAAACTGCCCCATCATCGGCTGTGACTTAGACAGCGCGGTGTCGTGACCGCAGTGCTCGTCCTTGCACGCCATCTGGCAGCAATAACACGCCATACATTTGGCGGTATCAACAGCTATACCGTATCTCATACGTTGGCACGCTCCTTTTTATACTTTCTCGATTCCTGGGACTGCAGCTTATTAAAGCCGTCTCCCTCAATGATTTCGGAGCAGGAAGCGGTGTCCGGCTCCGCCGCAAAGTTGACCTTGTCGAGCTTCCACTCGAAATACTGCGACTCGGGTATCGGGCCTTCCCATTTGCGCACGTCCAATAGCGTCGAGTTCGGCGCCATTCCGGGGACATATTCGCCGATAAGACGGCCCGGCGTCAGCACATTCACGCAGCCGCCAATGTCCATAGACTTGAACTTACCCGGCTCAACGGGGTTATAGATACCGGAGGAGCCGTAGGCGTGGATTGTGTTGATCTCAACGCGGTAGGTAACGCGCGCGACGCACAGAACATTTCCGCGCTCGTTAAACAGCTCGATAAGGTCGCCGTCCTTGATGCCCTTTTCCTTTGCCTTAACGGGGTGAATCCGCGCGACAAGATACGGGTTTCCGTTGATGTACACGCGGTTTTCGGGAATTTCCCAGAACCACGGCGTTGAGGAGTTGTGCTGTGTATGATAGTCAAAGCGGGGGTGCGGCGTTATCAGGTGGAACGGATACTGCCGCGCCTTGATTGAGTGGTGACCCTCCCAAGACGGCTTATACGTCGCGATAGGCGTACGAACCTCGTCGTTCGGGGCGTAGTAAAGCATAGACTCCGACACGAACTCAAACTTTCCGGTAAACGTGCCGAGCTTGCCCTCCTCCTGGAACGGCTTGTGGTTCGGCGTATCGCAGGGATACCCCTCTGCAAACCACCTAAAGCCAAAGTGACGCTCCCAATTCTCGGGAACACCGGCTACATAATAGCCCTTTGCCTTGAAATCCTCCCACGATACCTTTTCGCACAGGTCGGACTTCTCCCAAAGGCGTTTGCACCAGTCAAGCTCGGTGCGTCCTTCGGTGAACTTATCTCCCCAGCCCAGACGCTCGGCAACCTGCGAGAAAATCCAGTAGTCAGACTGCGAGTCCCACAGCGGCTCGATCGCCTTGTCCTGGAACACAACGATCTGCCACGAGTTGCCCGTCTGCGAGTGCGACTGATAGCCGCCGTTTCCGGAGTTGCACATCTCGCCGATGTCATACCGCTCAA
>JAISTA010000116.1 GCA_031272845.1 Oscillospiraceae bacterium | reverse complement strand
CTTGATATTATGCTGCCCGTTATGGATGGCTGGCAGGTTCTCAAGCAGATTCGGCTGAAGTCCAAGAAGGTGCCGGTTATTATGCTGACAGCCAAGGGCGAGACCGACAATAAGGTTCTCGGCCTTGAGAGCGGAGCTGACGACTATATTTCAAAGCCGTTTGAAATCTCGGAGCTTCTTGCGAGAATTCACGCCGTGACGCGCCGGACCGGAGGGCAGGAAAAGCCGCGCGTTTTGGAGTTTGAAAATCTCGTTATTGATATGGATCAGTTCACGCTTACCGTCGGCGGCAAGCGCACGGAGGCTCCGCCGAAGGAGATGGAGCTTTTGTTCCACCTTGCGTCCTCGCCAAACAGGGTTTATACGCGCAATCAGCTGCTTGACGAGGTTTGGGGCTTTGACTATTACGGCGACTCCCGCACGGTTGACGTACACGTTAAGCGCCTGCGCGAAAAGCTGGAGGGCGTGTCTGACAAGTGGGCGCTGAAAACCGTTTGGGGTGTCGGGTATAAGTTCGAGATAAACGACTGAGTCCGTTCTCCGCATACATACCGTCTAGTTACTCACACTAATGCGAACCTCAATATACCTCAAAAACTTCATATCAACGGCGATAACCGTGCTTCTTTCGTTCATTCTGCTCGGTTCGCTCTTTAACGCATGGACTTACCGCACGATTGTAACCGAACGCCACGCGACGCTTACGTCCGCCGTAAATGAGGCCGCAAGATACATCCGCGCCTCTGTCAAGCCGTATTCGCATGAGCTTAACACGATGGACATCTCAATTGCGATGTCTATCATCGCGCACGCGTCTAATATGAGCCTTATGGCGGCGGACGAAAACGGCATCGTTTCCGCCTGCTCCGATTCCTTTAACTGCACGCATATCGGAAAGCAGGTTCCGACGGATATTATCAGCGCTGTCGGGCTTGTGACCGGAGACCCGTCTGACCGCACAATACTTTCCGGCACTCTCGGCGGAGTTTTCGACGAGAACCGCACGATTGCGGCAAAGCCCCTGATTATAGGCTCCGGCAGCGACGGTACGCTTATCGGATACATATTCGCCTCGGTCGAGACGGAGTTTTTGCGCGACTCAACGCTGAAATTCCTGAAAAACTACACAATTCTTGCTGTATTTGTTATGTGCGTCGCGTTTATCGTGTCGCTCATCTCAACAAAGCACCTTGCGGCGCCTATGCGTGAGCTTGCCGTGCTTTCACGCAGGATAGGGCGCGGAGACTTCTCTGTCCGCTCGCGAGCCGCGCTGCGGCAGGACGAAATCGGAGAGCTTGCGGGCGCCTTTAACCAAATGGCAGACAGTCTCGGGCGGTCGGACAAAAAGAAATCCGAGCTTCTTGCAAACGTCTCGCACGAGCTTCGCACACCGATGACGGTAATCTCCGGCTTTGCCGACGGTATACTTGACGGTACTGTGCCGCGTGAAAAGCAGACGGAATACCTGCAAATAATCTCCTCCGAAACGAAGCGCCTTTCGCGCCTCGTGCGCTCTATTCTCGATACCGCGAGATTTGACAGGGAGCAGAACGCAAAAAAATTCTTCGACATTACAGACATTTTGGCCACGACGCTAATCGGTCTTACGCCGAAAATCGAGAGCAAGCACCTGGACGTTGAGCCGCGTTTTCCGGAGGAGGCGGTCACAGTTATCGCCGACAAGGACGCGATAACGCAGGTTGCCTACAATTTGATCGACAACGCGATAAAATTCGCGGAGGAAAACAGCGTTTTGCTGCTTGAGGTCTGGAAAAAGGACGCTAAGGTTTACGTCTCGGTTGAAAACACGGGAGAAACCATACCGAAAGACGAGCTTCCGCTGATATTTGAGCGTTTTCACAAGGTGGACAAGTCGCGCGGGGTGAATCCCGACGGCGCGGGCTTAGGGCTGTACATCGCAAAGACGATTATGGATCACCACAACGAGAGTATCTTTGTCGAAAGCGAGAACGGACGGACAAAGTTCACGTTCACGCTTCCCGGCGCGGGCGAAAAGCCGGAGCGGCGGACGCAGCAGAACTGATTAAAAAATGGATTGCAAAGGTTGGCAGGCCTTATAAGCTGTCAATTTGAGGGCGGGAAATCGCCGCAATTCAAGCAATAAACATACTGTACAGACAATCGGAGGGACGCAATGAACGTACTTGGTATATCCGGCACGCCCAGGCCGGGTGGCAACTCCGAGCTTTTGCTGAACGCTGCTCTTGTGCCTTTTGCGGATGCCGGGTGGGACATCACGAGGTTTCTGCTTTCTGAAAAGACGGTCGCCCCGTGCACAGGCTGCGAGGCCTGCCGCGGCGGCGGACGCTGCCGCATAAACGACGATATGAACGAGCTGTATCAGGCGTTTGCGCAGTGCGACGCGGTTATAATCGCCGCTCCCGCCTATTTTCGCAATGTCCCGGCACAGCTAAAGGCCGTGTTTGACAGAACCTACGGCGCGCCCGCCTCCGCTTCGCTTGAGGGCAAGCTCGGCGGTGCGATCGCGGTTGGACGCGGAACAGGCGGCGGTCAGGCAATCGTGCTGAATATTATCTACAATTATTATCTTTCCTGCGGCGCACTTTGCGTTCCCGGGGAATTAAACGGAGTTACCGCCGCTGCCGACAAGCCCGGCGATATTTTATCGCAGCCGCGCCGCCTGGAGCAGGCGCAGGCGCTCGGCTGCAACATCATTAAGTATTCAGCACTGCGCTGAACATAGTCACACAAAACACATTCACGGAGCACAGCCTTGCCTAACGCACCGCAAAAAGTCCCGAATAAAGAGCGCCAAAATCTAAAAACATTTAGGAGAGTATAATGTTATGAAAAAAGATTTTCCTACAAGACCAGAAACGATTTCTGAACAATACTGCGAAGCTGTCGGTGGTTTTTCATGGTATGATTTTGTGACAGCCATACCCTCATTAGTATTCGTTGTCACAGGTTGGAAAGCTAACGGAAAAGAAAACGCCTGCCTGCAATCTTGGTCGTCCTTTGCAGGAGGCGGAACAGATGACTTTGTCTGTATTATGAGCAAAGTCAATAAAGACGGGCATATGTATCAATCACTAAAAGAAACTGGCGTTTGTGTGCTGAATTTCCCTTCAAATGATGTATATGACCGCTGTGCAAAAACGATTGGTAATAATGAGTTTGAAACTGATGAAATTACCGTCGCCGGTCTAACGGCAGAAAGAGCTGTTAAGGTTAATGCGCCACGAATTAAAGAGTGTTTTCTTAATATCGAATGTGAGTTTTTATGGGAACATGAACTTTTCAAAGAAAGCCATGATATGACGGTTGCGCTCAAAGCCGTCAACATTTGCATGGATAGTGACCGCTATGACCAAAGCAAGCTCGGCAGATACGGAAAGACCGGATATTTGTATCAAATCGACCAGCCTACCAATCCGGAAACAGGAGAAGGTCTAATATATGGTCCCGGAGGAACAGTAGTAGGAACGGGAGTGGGTCCCGGAACAATAGAGCCAGGCGACCCCATTGAGTGGATTACAAAATAAGTATTTTCGATAATTGCGCCGTTGACGAATGACAAAGCGGAGTTACCGCCGCTGCCGACAAGCCCGGCGATATTTTATCGCAGCCGCGCCGCCTGGAGCAGGCGCAGGCGCTCGGCCGCAACATCATTAAGTATTCAGCACTGCGCTGAACACAGTCACACAAACCACATTCACGGAGCACAGTCTTGCCTACAGCACCGCAAAAAGTCCCGAACAACAAGGAAGAAAATCCGCTCAGCTTCTATACTGAGGCCTTTGCCGCCGCTTTGCCTGAGGAAATCGTCTTGCGCACAGGCGCGGCGTTTTCTGACGGCGCGTTTTTTACTGTGTTTTTCGGCAAAACGCTTCGGGTTACGCACCCCGTCTTTTCGCTGACAGCGGAGGGACTTGCGGAAAACTCCGTGCTTTTATCCTACCCCGCCAAAATACTTATGCTCCGAATGCTGCTGAACTCCAAAAAAACGCTCTGGAACGGGGCGTTTTTGGCATACCGCGAGATTCCGAACGCTGCGATTTATGACAGCAACTTTTCCGGGCGCGTGCGCTCGCGGCTCGCGCGTGCATACGGCAAAAATGCGGAAACACTCGCGGATTTCGGCCGGCGCGCGGCTTTGTGCGGAGCGATACCCGTGCGCGGCTTTTCCAAAAAGGACGCGGCGGCGTATGACCTTGAGGTTTTGCCGGGCGTTTTTATCCGCATAACAGTATATCTCGGAGACGAGGAGTTTCCCTCCGCGTCGCAGGTGCTGTTTTCTGACAATATCGTACCCGTGTGGGACGGCGAGGATTTGGCCGTGCTCGGCGAGGTGACGTGCAAGCTCTTATCGGAGGTGCACGTATGAGCGGCGATGCAATAATCGTCGGCGGGGGCGCTTCAGGGCTGTACTGCGCGTATCAGCTGGCAAGGAGCGGCGTCGCCGTCACATTGTTTGAGCGCAACGCCGTATTCGGCAAAAAGCTTCGCATTACGGGCAAGGGGCGCTGCAATATGACAAATGACTGCACTCCGACGGAGTTTTTGGACAACATTTATCGCGGCAAAAGGTCGCTGCGCTCCGCGATCTACGGCCACACGCCGCAGGACGTTATGGCGGAGCTTGAGGCAATCGGCGTGCCTGTCAAGGTCGAGCGCGGAAACCGCGTGTTTCCCGTGAGCGAGAACGCGCACGACGTTGCGGCAAGGCTCGAAAACGCGTGCCGCCGCGCGGGAGCGGAGCTTATAACAGAGCGCGTCACTGAAATTATCCTTGATGAGCGCGGAGCGGCCGCCGGGATTATAGCTGCGGGTACAGAATACCGCGCCGGCGTTGTTGTCGTAGCGACAGGCGGGCTGTCATACCCGAAAACGGGCTCGACGGGCGACGGGTATCGCTTTGCGCAAAGAGCGGGACTGGCTGTCACGCAAAGGCTTCCCTCGCTTGTGCCGCTTTTGTCTGATGAGCTTTGCTGTCCGGCGCTTCAGGGCTTGTCGCTGAAAAATGTGCGGCTGACGGTGACGGACAGCGGCGGGCGCGAAAAATACTCAGGCTTCGGCGAAATGCTGTTTACGGATCGCGGCATTTCGGGGCCTCTTGTCCTGACAGCCTCGGCGCAGCTTGATTTTTCCGGCGGAGCCTGCTATAATGCTGTTATCGACCTAAAGCCCGCCGTAACGGAGGCCGAGCTTGACGCGCGGCTGCTCGCAATGCTGCAAGCGGGGCAGAACAAGGACGTTGTAAACGCCCTGCACGGGCTGCTGCCCGCGTCGCTTTTACCGGTGCTGCTGAATAAGGCGGAAATTGACGGCAGGCTCAAGGCAAACTCCCTGACCAAGGACGCGCGCAAAAGCGTAATCCGCACGCTCAAGGGCTTTACCGTCTCCATATCCGGCCCAGCAACGATAGACGAGGCAGTCATTACGCGAGGCGGCGTTGATATGTCCGGAATCAACTCCTCTACTATGGAAAGCAAATTGTCGCCCGGTCTGTATTTCATCGGCGAGGTGCTCGACCTTGACGGGAAAACTGGCGGGTTCAACCTGCAAATCGCGTGGAGCACGGCGTTTCTTGCCGCAAGGGCAATCACGGCGCGTCTGCGGGACGCGGAATAGGCCGCAAAAATACGCACATAGATAAGATAAAAAATGTCACTCAAAATATCAGATAATTTACATTCAATAGATAAGCTTGAGAACGAAAACATTTTCATTATAACTGAAAATGTCGCGATTCATCAGGACATTCGTCCGCTTAGGCTGCTGATTCTGAACCTTATGCCGACAAAGGTCGACACGGAGGTTCAGCTTTTGCGCAAGCTCTCGAACTCGCCGCTTCAGGTTGAGGTCGAGTTCATCAGAATGGTCAGCCACAGCGCGAAGAATATGGACGCGTCTTACCTTGAGACGTTTTACCGCACGTTTTCAGAAGTCAAAAACCGCCGGTTTGACGGAATGATTATCACCGGCGCGCCTGTTGAGACGCTCGAGTTTGAGGATGTTGACTACTGGCCGGAGCTGTGCGAGATTTTCCGCTGGACGACGACGAATGTCCACTCAACATTCCATATTTGCTGGGGCGCGCAGGCCGCGCTGTACTTTTATTACGGCGTGCCGAAGCACAATTTACCGAAAAAGTGCTCCGGCGTATTTGAGCACG